>RFIM01000270.1 GCA_003695215.1 Chloroflexota bacterium | reverse complement strand
GATCGCTTGTGCCCACTGGCGGGGTCAGCTCAAGAAGTTCAAGCTCCTCATCGATGGCGCTTGTGCCCAGCCGATCAGATCTCTGCTCTTGTGTGCGCCTGGCCGCCTCGGCGCGCAAGCGATCGCTGCTATCCAGGAACTCAGCGTAGCTCAGGCTCACTTTGTAGCGCACTACCTCGTCTTGATCGGTTAGCGCAAATGTAAAGCGTACCTCGTCGCTGACACTGCCCATGCTGATGACGAAAAGCACTGCCTCGCCTTTCCAAAAGATCGTTGCTGCTTTTGGTTCGGCTTGCGACCAGTGCATGGCATGGAAGCGGTTCACTTCAGGCAGTGGGAAGCGCTGCACGATATCGCGAGTGGCGCGCCGCAGCGCGTCGCCGATGCTCAATTCGGTCAGCGTGTAGCCTTCGGCAACCTCGCGCAGGGCAGGTAAGGCGCTTCTATCGCCAATCTTGCCGAGCGCTACAACAGCGCTCCAGCGCAGATCGTTATCGGGCTCTTTCAGAAGTGGGAGCAGCAATGGCGTCAGGCCTTTGAGCTTCAAGTGCGCTGCCAGCTCAACTAAGACGCGCCGCGTATCAGGATCGTGCTCGGCGGCAATCAGCTCAGGCAGGCGCTGCACCAACTCTGGCGGCAAAGTCTTCTGGCGGCTGAGCATGGATGCCGCTTGCCAACGCACGAATGGATTTTCATGCTGCAAAGCAGTCACGATCGGCGTTAGATCGCCAATATCGTTGAAACGGTTCAAAGTGGCAATAGCCAACATCTGCAGGCGACGGTCATTGCTCGCGAGCGCTTGCAGGAGCGGCTTGATCAGGCGGATTTTGGCAGCAGCGCGGATAATCAAGGGCAATTGATCGGGCGGCGCGCTTGCCAAGCGCCCGATCAGGAAGGCTTCGCCGCCGCCTAGCACGCGCACCTCGTCGTGAATTTTGTCCAATAACGGATCGCGCCATCCGCTGAGGCGCTCTTCTGCCAGAAATCTGAGCGCAAGTTGGGCTTGCTCTTGGCAGATAGGGCAACCTGCCCTGCGTTGGAGCGCTATAGCCTGGTTGTAGAAGCGCTCAGCCGCTTCAAGATCGCCTTGGCGTTGCGCCACAATGCCGCGCTTGAGGTAGATCGCGCCTTCGCGGCTATCCACAAAGCGCTGCTCGGCAGGCATGAATGGATAGCCTTCTTGGCGCGCCTCAGCGATCAAGGCCTCGCATAGCTCGAAGGCGTTGCGGCGCAGCAGCTGGCTGAACTGATCGAACCAGTAGCACAAGCCATAGTAGATGTTTTCAACAAAGGCGTTGCGCACCTTCGCGATCAGACGGCGCTTGAGGATGCTCTGCACCTCAGCGCGCTCTTCCTCAGTGTGCGCAGCGTAGGCGTTCTCCAAGAGATAGACGCGCTTATCGAAGCCGAACGAGCCGATGAAGCGTCCGTCAGGCGTGATATCGACCACATAGACCTGATTGCCTGTGCGTAGCTTCTCCAGCAGATCGCCTTCGCGATTGAACAAATAGATGTGCCGATCATACGAAGCGACTGCCACGAACTCGGCATTGGCGCTCAGGCTTATGCCATAGATGCTATCGCCCGTGCGATACTTCCAGAGCAGCTGCCCGTCGCCGCTCAGCAAATAAGCGCATGAGTCCGTCGAGCCGACTGCAATGAAGGCGCCGTCGGCCGTTGGATAGGTGATGTTGACATTGCCGCCAAGTTGGTAGCGCCAGACCAAATTGCCTGAGCCATCCAGCATGTAGACGTATTGATCGTTCGAGCCACCGATCACGTAAGAGCCATCTGGCAGGATGCGCGCACCTGCCCAGACTTCGCCGCCTGTCCGATAAGTCCAAAGCAGATCGCCGCTGCCATTCAAGCAGTAGATGTGGTCGTTGCCGCCGAACACAACGCGGTGCCCACTTGGCGTGACGCTCAGCCGCGAAATCTTCTTATGCCTGCAATCGTACAGCCACAGCAGCTGACCGCTGCGCGAGAAGCAGCGAACTTTGCCGCTATCATCGCCGCTGAAGATTCGCGCGCCATCTTCGGTCACGCCGACTCCGGCTTTGGTTTGCGCCTCGCCCGTGAATTTCCAGAGCAGCTCGCCTGTCTCAAAGTTCAGCACGCTTGTATCGGCGCCGCGTATTGTGCCAATGGCCAGGATGTTGCTGCGCCGTGAGAGCGCAAAACGGAACGCCTCGCCGTCAATGCGCTGCTGCCACAGCAGTTGCCCGCCGCGATTGAAAGCGTAGATCGTGCCATCTTCTGCCCCGGCGATCAGATTTCTGCCATCAGGCGTGAAGGCGCAGATCAGCCCTTGCGCCTCCGCTTCGAAGTCCCATAGCAGGCGCATCAATTCCGTCATCAGGCCACTCCGATATCGGCGTAAAGATGATAGACATAGCAAGGCACAATCTGACCGTTCTTCCATTGGAAGAAGATGCTTTTGCCCCACGGATCGAGCACCATTGCCACGTACCATTCATCGGCGAAAAACTTGCTGTGCAGGAAAACGTCGTGCTGCGAGAAGAACATGGTCGTGCCTTGCGCCTCTTCAGATTCGCTCGTCGTGCTCTGACCGCTGAGCGGCATAGTGACCACGTGCGTGTGATACCAGCCGACCACGCGCTTGCCAGGGAAGCGCTCGCGTAGCTGCACCTGATGGCTCTGCCAGCTCTCAAAGGTATAGCGCAGCTCAGTCTGGCTCGCGACCAAGCCTTCGCTGACGATGAAATCGCTGACCTCCACAATCAGCCTGCCGCTATCGGTAGGACGATAGACGTTGCCGACCAAGATGCCGCCGACTTCTACCTGATCGCTGGCTTTCGCCGCTTGCAGCAGCGCATCATAAGTGCTGCGCCGCACGAAAATACGAATATCATCAGGCTGCGGCTGCCCTTGCCCAACCATCAAGACGCTCGGATAGGCGTTCGGATCGCGAAAAGAGAAGGATGGCACCTCAGGCTCATCGGAGAGGAATTCGATCAGGCTGGCAGCTTTTTGCTCGAGCGTCGGCAAGTATTCTTTGTCAAACTGTGGTGCGTTATCGTCCTTGGCATAAAAGCGCGCCCGATAAAGCTGACCGTTGTAGAGCACGCCAAGGCTGAGCAAGGCTTGCTCCACGCCATAGGCGATGAAATCCGAGCCGATTTCGTGCGGCAGGAAGTCATACTGAATGATCAGGTTGCGCTCGATGACGTGCAATTCGAGCGTGAAGTAGGTGATGGGCTGATCCGAGCGCGTGTTTGGCTCATAGTGCAAGCTGATCCAAGTGCCTTGATCGGGCAAAATTGTGCTGAGCGCCATCATCTGCCCTTGTTGGCGCATGGTGCTGCCATAGCGCGGCATCAGGCGCGCTCTGTAGTGTTCGCCGCTCTGAATGATGCCTTTTTGCACGAGTTCCGAGACCAGGCTGCGGATGAACGTCTCACACAGGTTGACGACATCGACATCTTTGGCGTAGAGCAGCTCGCCCTCGTTGCTGACGATGTGCAGAGTCAAATACTTCATAGGTCACTGTGCACAGCTTTTCGAGCGCTTGAGCGTTTCACCTAAACGAACATGCCCGCCTAGCGCTTGCGGCTTGTGGCGGGCTGCTGGCAGTCTCTGGCCAACTGTGCCGTAGGCTGACAAGCTCAGCCTGCGGTCATCTCCGGCACTACCGTCAACGTCGCACCTTCGACCACGCCCGCTGCTTCCAGCGTCTCTTCCATCTGCAGTTGGCGATTCTCATAGGCGAGATGGTAGTGCTGCGGACGACCACGCGGGTCGGTAGTGGGCAAGCCGAGTGCAGTGATCACTGCGGGCACCAACTCGCGCACTGGCGCCTCTGCGGCAACACGCGCTTCACGACGCTTGTTGCCCGTGTGGTCCTCCAAGAACAGACGAACCTTGCTCGGTGTAGCAGTTGCCGACATGGACTGAATCTCCTTCACACAAATAGAATTGAGATTGCCTTCACTATCACTCCTTCACCGCACTCGGCAAATGGAAGATAGTCCGTACACTCATAGTATACTCACAATTTTGATCTTTGGATCAGTTGTTGGGAAACTCTAACCTTCCTCTTAGATGCGCCGTGAGCAGGCGCGCCAAGCCTTCATCGCGCCCTAGCTCTGCCAAAATCAAGATTTCATAAGCGTAGTCGGCTGCATATTGCGCTATGGTTTCTGCGCTCAGCTGAAAGCGCGCCGCGCTGAAAAGCGAGAGCGGCACGTCCAGCAATAGCAGCACGTTGGCCTCATCGTCGACTACGAAGCGCGCCCAATAAAGTTGCTCGTTGAAGGCTAGCAGATAGCGGCAGAGCAGATCGCGTTGCCGGCTGCGCCACCACGCCGATGCGGCTGCGCCTTCTAGGATTGGCACCTGCCAGTACGCCCATGCCGAATCGAAGGTCAGGTAAACTTCAAAAGGCCGCTCTGCCGCTTTGTAATGGAAGTGATAGGCATTCAAGCTGATCGGCTTGCGAAAGCCCCAGCCTTGATGCCGTAGCCCTTTGAAGTACATTTCCATGGCAAGGCGCGAAAAGTACTCTCGGTTCGGCTCTGCTTGCGCAGCTGCTGCCGAGCGCTGCAGCGGTTGATCGTGCTGCTGCGCAGCGCGCCACAGCGCCTCGACCACAGTGTGGATGTAGGTGCGCTCCAGCTCGAGCAAAGGCAGCTCCGCTTGCAATAAAAGCTGACCGTGTGCATCGCAGGCGTACTTGCACAGGCACAGCCGCTGTGAGGCTTGCAGGTAGTGCGCCTCGGGCTGAGTCTGCAGCACGGGCAGGCTGAAGTACAGCCAGTGCGTGTTGATGTCGGCATACAGCCTGCATGACTCGCGCTGCAGTTGCCAGCCTGCCGCATCGGCATTGACCTGCCAACCTTGCGCCTCTAGCGCCTTCATAGCAGCATGAATCGGCTGTAACTCGTCCATCAGTTCACTCGCTATCCATCAGCTCGATTAGATCGCCCATGATCGTCTGGCTCTCGCTTGGCGTGCCATCGACCCACTCCACAAAGCCGCCCACACGCCGCATCACCAACGGCGCGCGCGGCAATTCGCCCGTCAGCACATCGCGCGAGTCAATCGGGAAGCGGCTCTCAGGCTGCGTCTTCAGCCAAGCGACCACGTTATGCGTCATGGCCAGCGGATCGTCCATATTGTAGTGTCGGTATTGCACCATGCGCGCCGTCATCACAGCGATTTGATCGAGCGTGGCGGAAATTGGAAAGGCGAGATCAGCATTGCAAATGAAGGGCGCGTAGATGTTCGGATGCCAGATCGGCGTCAGCCATACGAATCGCGGCGGCTTGACAGGATAATCCACGTTGAAGATGACTTCCATGGCGTGATTCGTCGTCTCAACAATCTTGCCGTCGCTATCTTGGCGCAAGCCGACGCAGTTGAAGATCAGCAGGTACTTCTCAGGCGGCTGATTGGGAAATTTCTGCACAAATTCCTCAGGCTTCAAGAAGCCACGCAGGCCTCGGCCGATCATTTGGGCGAACTCTTGGCGCGAGAGCCCACGGCCGAGATAGGCGCTGGCTTCATCGGCGCTCAAATCGGCGCAGTAGACATCAATCAGGCTGTTTGGGCGGCGCACGCTCTGAATGCGCTCAAACTCATGCTTCAGGCGGCTGTTGCGACGATCCGTATAGCTTGGCATGGTTCTCTCCTTCACTCAGACCAGGCTGCGAAACATGTGGGCACGTCGGCGCTCAGCTCAAACCAAAAAATACGCTCAGCGCCCTGCACACGAGCTGCAACCTGCACAATGCCTAGCGGCGGCACGCCGAGCTGAGGCAACGGCACAGCCACTGCAGGCGAATCGGCGCTGAGCGGCAGGCGGCTGAGGATGCTGGGCAAGCGCGGCGCGCCGCAGGTTGGGCAGGTGGCGCCATCAGGCATAACCGTATCGTATGGGCGGTAAACGGGCGTCGAGGCATCGCAGGCAGGGCAATAGAAGCGGCTGATGATCTCCTGTTCGGGCAACAAGGCGATGTTCTCAGCGCCTTCGGCCATCAAGGTCGGCTGGATCGCTTGATAGAAATCGCCGACCGTCAGCTCGGCTGCGCCCAGCGGCAGCTCAGTCACAACAGCGCGCGGCTGCGCATGGCTGAAACAGTCAGCGCGCTCTGTATAGGTCAGCAGCGAGGTGCTGTGCGTGTATCCATTGATATAAATGCCCTTGCCTGCAGGCACAGGCAAGCCATGCAGCAGCTTGATCGCCTCTTGGACCTGCCACGCGGCCACAAGCGAAGCGCTAGTTGGCGTTGTTGGCTGCCTGCCTTCTTGCAATTCGTCCGCGCGCAACAGTGGACAGCGATAGCGCACATTGACCAAGTCGTAGTCCGCCTCAGTCATGGTGCATTCATAGCAAGCGCCCTGACCAGGCACGAAGACTCGCGCAATGCCCATCAGCACGTCTAGCGCGCCGTCAATCCATGGCAGGCCATAGCGCCAGCAAGCGCGGTTGACGGCCAGGCGCGCCGCACGATTATCCAAACAGCCGATCACCACGTCCATGCGCCGATAGACGCCTTGCCCAAGCGCCTGAGTCACATCGCCGTGAAAGGTCGCCACGCGCACATCAGGATTGATCTCGCGCAGACGCGCTGCTGCCACCTCTACTTTGCGCTTGCCCGAGTCTTCGGCGCGGTATAGCACTGAGCGCGAGAGATTCGCCGCTTCAACGGTATCGAAATCCACCAAGAAGATATAGCCAACGCCGAGCAAGGCCAGATTCTTGAGAACTTCGTTGCCCAGCGCGCCTGCGCCGACTACCATGACTTTGGCACGGCGCAGCTTGGCATGATCCCACCAATCGATCAGCTTAAGCGCTGCATAGCGATCTGCGCTTGGCGCGCTTATCTCGATTATGCTGTTGCCGTCGCTCAGCTCGATTGTATCGCTCATGAGACCGCGGCCTCAGGTGTCTCAGCGCGCTCTTCACCTAGATAAGGCGGCGTATTCGGGATGAAAATTGAGCGCAGAAACTTGCTCACGTCATACTTGCCACAGGCAGGGCAATTGCCAAGGCTCACCCAGCACTCTAAATGGAAGGCCGCTTTGCAGTCCTTGTTCGGGCAGTAGACCACGTGCTGGCCCGCTTGGAAAGGCTGCGCATCCACGCCCGGCCTGCCTGCCCGACAGCGCACCTGTTGCCCGACGAGCGGACTATTGGCAGCCAGCTGCTCCAGCACAAGGCCGTGTGCCGCCAAAAGCCGCTTGAAAGTCTCCCGAATCGGATACAAACAGCCCGTGTTTGAGCAGAACTCATGCTCAAGCCAGCATTCCTTGTGATGCGGCAAGCCGCAACGCGGGCAGATGATCACCTCATCGCCAACTTGGTAGGCTAAACGGCAGATTGGGCAGCGCCGATTGCGCAGTGGCGAGCCGACTTCGACTTCCTGAAGGATCATCTCCCAGAAGGTCATCTCGAAGTTGCCAACTTGCAAGCGGCTGCCGTGCCGCAAAACGCGCAAACCGACCACACGCCGTCCATTGACGCGCACACGTGTGTCGCCGCTCAAGCTGACTACAAGCGGCACTTGATAGACCTTCGAGCGCGTGATCACAGCCTGTGGCACGCCTTCGACGCTACCAAGGCTGAGCCCGCCTTCATGAGCGTGTAGCGCAATCGGCTGCGCATCCAAGAAGGTGTATTGGCTCAGGCTGCCGTCAGCCTTCTGAAAAGTTAATACAGACATCACAGAACCTTCTAAGGCAAATCTTCATCGTCATCGTCAGACAGCTGAGCTTGTGGCACAACAGCCGAACCGACGTCGTTACCATCTAACAAAGCGTCCAGCGCCGCTTGAACTTCCCAACGGATGACGATGTCAGGATCGTTCAGGGATGCGATCAGCGCGTCGAAGGCTGCCTCACTGCCTAGCTTGTTCAGGGCGCGCACAGCCGCAAGCCGCACGCTCTGTTCCCAGTGCGCCTCTAGAAAAGGCGCGATCAGCCCGAGATGCTCGGCGGCATTGCCCACTTCGCCGATGCCTATCAGCGCATGGCACAAGATGTCAGGGCTATGCCGCTGAGGATGTTCCAAGGTGTGCACAAGCGCCATCAGCATCTCTGCAGCCGCTTCCGTATCCCTGACGTTCGAACTGCTGCCAGAGCTGCGCGGCGGCTCATCGCGCGATCGGAATAGGTCGCTGAAAAGACTGGCGAACAGCCTGGCATGGCCGATGTGCTCTCGTGGAATTCCCATTCTAATGAGCCGATCGAGGGCTTCCTCCTCGTTATCAGGCGGTCTTGATGGCGCCGTCATAAGTCACCTCACCTTGACTCTGCAAGCCGACCCTCTTTCAGCAGCGTATACGCCTCAGCGGAGAAGAAAGTGAACGGATTGCGCAGATCGATGCGCCGCCCGCCAATGCGTACCTCGCTCCAGCCTTTTACCTCCACCCGCCCGCCTGTGCGCCGCGCTGAGGCGATCACCTCGCCACGGATGCGCGCGCGTGTGTAAGGCGGCGGCATGCGCTGCGCCAGCTGCACAGATGCGGCATCCCAGAACGTATCCAAAGCCTCAGGGCCGCGCTGGCTGCGCAAAATTTTGTAGAACAGGCTTTGGCTAGGATCAACATTATGATACTGGATATCTATTTCCTGCAGTTGGTAGCGAATTGGATGTTTCTCCAAAGCCGCCGCATTCCATGCCAAGCCATTTTGCGCCAACAGCCGATCCAGCAGGCTCTTTTTTGTGATCCAATCGATCTTGCCGAAGAGGCGCAATGGATTGTGTTGCAAGGCGTCAAGAGTCTCTGCCCAAAGCGCGATCAGCTCGCGTTCCTCATCCGAAGTCGGATAGCGCTCCGCATAGCGCATGACCTGCTCCAAGTAAATGCGCTGAATGTCGATGGCAGTCATCTGTCGCCCATCATAGAGCGTCAGCAGGGCTGTGCAGCTTGGATCGCGCGAGACCGTGTGCATAGCGCGGAGCGGCTCGCGCAGGTGGGGTATGTCGCCAATCTCAAGGTCTTCTAGCAGGCGCAGCAGCAAGCCAAGCGTGCCGACCTTCAAGAACGTGCCATAGCCGGACATGCAGGCATCGCCTAGAATCAGGTGCAAGCGCCGATAGTTGCCTTCGCTGAAAGGCTCGTTTTCGCGCCCTACATGGACAATGCCGCGCATATCGCGCGTATCGCGCGAGACTACAGCGTTGATGAAATCGGCGCGCTGACCGAGCTGAAAAGCGAAGCCTTGCTCGCCGCGCCGCCCTAAGCCGACTCGACCTGGCGCGCACAAGATCAGCCGCGTCACCAAAAACGGCACCAGATAGCGCACTGAGAGCCGCAGATAGTCGTCATGATCGAGCCACGGCGTCTCGCGCTCTGCCATGTAATTCTCATGACAGCCATACGTGTTGCCATGCGCGTCCACATTGTTTTTGATGACTAGCATGCGGCCACGAAAGCCTTCGGATTGCAAGATGCGGTTCGCGTGCGGCAACACAGAGGCGATGAGCGCATCAGCCGCTTTATCGTAGAGCGCGATCTCGCGTGCGCTACGACACTCGGCGTGCGCCCATTCGGCGTGTCCAACATCGTGATAGAACTTCGCGCCTGTGGTCAGGAAGGCGCTATCGCTCAGCCCAACGGCGTTGGTGAGCGCCCGACGCAAGATAGCGACGAGAGTCTCTTTGGTCGGCTCACTCGAGCGCTGCTCGCCCAAGAAAGCGATGCCGTACTCAGTCTCCAGGCTGAAGATTCGCTCGCGCATGAGTCGTCCTTCATCAGGCGCCAAGAGTCACAAGACGCCCTTGCGCACAATGGCTCACTGGCCTGTCTCTTGGCGGAAGCGGCGCACAAATTCCTCTGAGGTGATTGTGCGTAGCTCCGGGCGCTGCTGCGACTCGCCGCCAATGGTCTCCACAGGAAGTTCATTGCCGCTGCCGAAGAAGTCGCTCAGCACGTTGTCAATCACATCTTGGCTTGGCGGCGCCGAACTTTGGGCTAAGTCGCCCGCCTCACTGCTCAGGTTCTGCTGGCTGTGTGTCAGCTGTTCTTGATCGCTCATCGTCAGTAACCTCCATAACTATAGCTATCGTAGGCGCTGTAATTGCGATAGTACGGCTGTGTGATCGGCTGCAAGGCGCGGATCAGCTCTTGCAAGTTGGCGACGCCGCCTATGCGTCCCTCGACTTCGGCGCGCGTGCCCCTCAGCGGATCAGGCATGCCGATGTACAAGTCCTGAGGCATGTACGGCGCGCGGAGACTTATCTCAGCCCAATCAGCATGCGAGACGTACTCGCCGAAGCGCGCCAAGAGCGTGCCGCGCAAGTAAGCGCGCGTATCCTCAGGCGGCGCCGTGACGTACCGCTCAATCTCGGCGTCGGTCAGCAGGCGTTCTACAGCGCCGCTTGCCTGCAAACGGTAAAAGATGCCGTTCTGGCGCGGATCAGCGCTGCGCCGAATGTCGTGATACTCCAGATCGAGGCGGCGCAAGCTGAAGTAAATCTCGCGTTGCCGCCAATAATCGGCGTAGCTGAGCTTGTGGCGCGCCATGTAGCTCTCAAGGTAGCTGCCGCGCACGCCGTGCATCCGCTTGAAGGCCGCTCGCACTTCTTCAGGGCTCTTGCCTACCAGCTCAGGCGTCAGATCGAGCGTGAGCTCAATCGGTAATTCCCACAGCGCCACTTGTGCCCAATCGGTCTGTTGGCTGCTCAGGTAGCGTTCCAGCAAGTTGCGCTTGATCGCCCAATCCAGGCGCGCGCTTAGCAGCCGCCAATCGCGCCCGAGCTTATCGAGTGTATCTGCCCAAAGCTGCAAGACCTCGCGATAAGCGGCCAACAGATCGTCGCTGAATTGATCGGCCTTGGCCTCAAGGTAATCGCGCGCTGTAACGTAGAATTGGCGCTGCATCTCGAGCGCCGTGATTGCGCCGCCGTTATCCAACTGTAACGGACGGCTGAAGCTCAGATCGCGTGAGATGACCTGATAGGCATCAATCGGATCGTCAAAGGTGAAGTTGAGCGCCAGCGCGTTATCCTCAAGCATGGAAAGGATGAGCTGAGTCGTGCCGATCTTGAGGAAGGTGGCATATTCGGCCATGTTGGCATCGCCCAGGATGACGTGCAGACGCCGATAGTTATCGCGGAAGGCGTGCGGCTCATCGCGCGTGTTGATCAACGGACGATTGTGCGTGGTCTGCAAGCCGACCAGAGTCTCGAAGAAATCGGCGCGCTGCGAGAGCTGGTAGCCATCTGCGGGCTTTTCATTCTCCGAGCCGACCTTGCCCGCGCCACAGAAGATCGTGCGGCTAGTCAAGAACGGGATCAGGGCGCGCAAGGTGCGATGGAAGCGCCGCATGATCAAGTCTTCATAGAGCGAGGCCGAGAGCAAGTAGTTCTCGTGGCAGCCGTAGCTATTGCCTTTATGATCGCTGTTATTCTTGTAGATAGCGATCTGCTCGCCTGCAGCGAGCAAGCCGCGCTCGTTGGCGCGTTGGCGCGCGCGCTCGACAATCAGCTCGCCTGCTTTATCGGCCGCCACAGCCGTGCGCGGCAAGCGCGTCTCGGCCGTGCAGTACTCCGGATGCGCGTGATCGATATAAAAGCGCGAGCCATTCGGCAGCATCAGGCTAGAGTAGTCCCAGCCATAGGTCGCCATGTAGGTCTCTGCGCGGACGGGCTGCTCGGCTGCTACCATCTGTGCTAGCGGCTGATCTGAGTCCAGCAAGCGGATGTCTTGCGTCTCAGGCGCTGTATAGGCTGTTTGTTGAGCGCGCTGCGCTTGGTTCAGGCGCGCTTCTTTGAGCTGCTGACGGCGCAGCAAAGCGCCTGCTTCCTCGCACTGTGAAAGCACTAAGCGCGAGGCGACGAACGGATTAGAATTCGCCGCATTCAGCACGAAGATACCGTACTCTGTCTCAATCCCGACCAATTTTGGCGTAGTCAAGCGATATCCTCCGCCCTAAGGCTCTCCAAAGGCTCAAGTGCTAGGCTGCGAATGCGGCTGTGCCGCCCGATAAGGCTTGCGCTTCTCAATGCCCCAAGGGTCTTCTTCCAGCGCTTCCAAGAAAACCTTGACAGCGCGCACGTCGCCCTGACGCACTGCACCGACGCCGATGTTCTCATTCATCCAGTGCGCCACAAACTGCTCTGCGTTCTCGCGGAATTCCTCCGCCAGCGCCGCGCGTAAATCGGATAGCGTGATGCCGACCCTGCTATTGCTGAGCGCGATCTGGCGCTTGAGCGCAGTCTTCTTAGCCCGCGAGACCAAGCTCATCAGCACAGCGCCGCTAGCGAAATCGCGCAGCGGAAATACTAAACGCTCGTCCGCGCCGTTTTGTGTGCGCACTGAGGTCTCTAAGCGGCTTGTGGCGCTGTAGAGTATCTTAAGCGTCTCTACGATCAAGGCCTCAGCAAGTTGCTCACGGTACGCAAGCTCGGCCAGCAGCGCTTGCACTTCAGGATCAGCTTGAGCTAAGGCGCGCAGCGCAGCGCCTTGCGGCTCGTGCGGATCGAGCGCTTTGCGGATGTCATGCTTCTCAGGCACAGCTTTCAGCAGCGCCTCACGCTTTTCTTCAGGCAGGGCTGCGCCAAACAGCTCGATGCAGTGGCGCGCGGTTGCCGCCTTGAAGGTGACATTGCGCCCATAGGACTGGGGCGCTTGTGGCAGGTCAGCGTCGCTGAGCGGCAAGTTCGGCGTCAGGTAGAGCGCCATGATCTGCAGCGCCGCTTCTTGGGTCGGGCGATTGATCTTGATCTTCACGTCAAGGCGACCTGGCCGCAAGATGGCAGGATCGATCATGTCGGAGCGGTTGCTAGCGCCGATGATGATCACGTTCTCGCTGCCTTCCACGCCGTCCATCTCAGCCAAGAATTGCGGCACAATGGTCGTCTCGACATCCGAGGAGCGTCCGCTGCCGCGCGTGCGGAACAAGGCTTCCATCTCATCGAAGAAGATGACCACAGGCGTGTAGAAAGTTGCGCGCGCTTTGGCATCCTCAAAAATCTTGCGAATGCGCGATTCCGTCTCACCAACGTACTTATTGAGCAGCTCGGGCCCTTTGACGTTCAAGAAATAGCTGCGAATGCCATCTTTGCGGCGCAGGACTTCGTTGATGCGCATCAGCGATGCCTTCGGATCGTCCAGATCGACGTTGTTCAAGCGCAATTCTTCAGCGATCTCGAAGAGATTCGGCACAGCTTCAGCGCCGCGCAGTTGGCGGAAGGCCGCCAATGCCTGAGCATCTTGTGGATTGGCGCGCAGGCTCAAGTAAATCTCGATCAGCTGCGCCAAACGCGATAGGTATTCGCGAATGCTGAGCGTGAGCGAGTTGGCAACCGCTTTGGCGATCAAAGTCTTGCCGCAGCCAGGCGGGCCGTAAAGCAGAATGCCTTTGGGTCGGTTCAGCTGGAATTCATCGAACAAGTGGCGGTAGACATACGGCAGCTCGATGGCATCGCGAATGGCCGTGATCTGTTCATCCAGGCCGCCGATATC
>RFIM01000269.1 GCA_003695215.1 Chloroflexota bacterium | reverse complement strand
GTCTCAGCGGGCTGCACGTATTCCAGCAGCAGCTCCAGGTCAGGCTCGCCGCCGCTCAAGCCAAACCAAGCCTGCGCCCGCGCATTGGCATAGACGAGCTTGCCGCGCCCTTGTGCTACCAGCACAGCGGCGTCGTTATCCAGCAGATTGACCTGTACCACTGTCTCAGGCAAGTTCTCCGCCTGCGCCTGTCGCTCCAGGCGCAGGCGCGCCAGCATAAAAACCGTGCCGAACAAGCTGAAGCCGAAAAGGAACAACAGCAGCACCAATCCGTCCATCTCTCAGCCCTCATGGCAGCTGCCGATCAGCTGCCGCTCACTCACCAAGATGTCTCGATCGGTTCAACCGAATCGCTGGTCGGGCGGCGACGCGCCTCAGCCGCCAGCTCAGTGATCTCGCGGATATCGGCAAAGCGCTGCGTCGCATTTGAGACCATGCCGATGCTAAGCGTCATCAGCGGCTTGGTCTCGCCATTCTCCATGACGATATGCCCGCGCTCGCGGTCAATGAAAGTGTAGTGCTGCTTGACATCATCATTGAAGCGCTCGATCAGCCGCTCTTTGAGCGTGCTAGCGCGGCTGCTGTAGGTGATGATCACGAAATTATCGTTGCCTGCATGCCCGATGAAATCATCAGGCGTGCCGAACTCATCCACCACTTCGCCCATCAGCAAGGCCACAAAGCGCAACACTTCAGTGCTTGCCAAGACGCCATAGACCTCTTGGAAGGCATCAAAGTGATTGATCTTGATGTCCATGTAATACCATGTGTCGGTTGTGCGCATCAGCTCGCGCAGCTGCTCTTCGATCAGGCGGCTGGAAGGCAGGTTGGAGCGCGGATCCATGCTCTTCTCACGGTCAACACGATCAATGGCGTTCCTGACGCGCAACTTGAGTTCTTCGATATCAAAAGGTTTGGTGATGTAATCGTCGGCGCCGAGCTCCAAGCCTGCGATGCGGTCTGAGCGCTCATCGCGTTGCGTCAGGAAAATGATCGGGATGTGGCTTGTGCGCGTGGTTTGGCGCAGCTCACGGCAGACGGCGTAGCCGTCCATATCAGGCAACATGATGTCCAGGACGATCAGCTGCGGCAGCTGCTTGCGCGTGAGCGTGAGCGCATCGCCGCCGCGTGGCGCCACTTGCACGTCATAGCCTTGCCCTGTGAAGTAAATGCGCAGCATGTTCGAGATATCGAAATCGTCTTCAACGACCAGAATACGTCCCTTGCTCACTGTCGCACCTCGCTCATGAGATAATCCAAATTGCACGGTTCAGCGTGCAGCGTATAAAGGCATTGCCAAAAATTGTAGCGCATTTCAGCGCAAGGCGAAACATTTCCGCACACAAGCTAGCTGCCAAGCGGGGCAAAAATTGCAGCGCTTTGCCTGAAATACGCTATATTTGTAGCGGAAAGCATCAGCCACAAAACGGATTTCAGCATGATCGTCGTCCTTGTCTCTATTCACGTCAAGCCTGAGTTTGTGCAAGCGTTCATAGCCGCCACGCTCGAGAATGCGCGCCATAGCGTCCAGGAAGCGGGCATTGCGCGTTTTGACTTCATCCAGCAAGAAGAGGAGCCAACGCGCTTCATGCTGATCGAAGTCTTCCATTCGCCTGAAGCCCAACAGGCGCATCGCGAGACGGCGCACTACCTGGCTTGGCGCGAGGCAGTCTCAGAGATGCTGGCTGAGCCGCGAGTCGGCGTGCGCTACCTGCCACTCTTCCCTGATCAGGCACTTTGGAAGTATCCCGATGCTTGAGCGTTTTGAATTCATGACGGCAGGCCGCATCATCTTCGGCGCGGGCGTGTTGAAGGAACTGCCGCGCCACGCCGAGGCCCTCGGCAAGCGCGCCTTGGTCGTCACAGGCCGCGACTCGCGCCGTGCGGCGCCTGTCTTCGATCTTTTGGCAGGCGCGGCCATCGCCTACGAAGTTTTCAGCGTCAACGGCGAGCCAAGCGTCCAGACGGCCTGCGAAGGCGTGGCGCAAGCGCGCGCCTTCGCCGCTGAGCTGATCATCGGCGTTGGCGGCGGCGGCGCCTTGGATGCGGCCAAAGCCATTGCAGCTTTGGCAACCAACCCAGGCGACCCGCTCGATTACCTTGAAGTCGTCGGCAAGGCGCAGCCTTTGATCAACGCGCCCTTGCCCTATATCGCCATCCCAACTACAGCCGGCACAGGCTCAGAGGCGACGCGCAACGCTGTGCTGACGGCTGAGGCGCAGCGCGTGAAGGTCAGTTTGCGCTCGCCGCTGATGTTGCCGCGCCTGGCGTTAATCGATCCGACATTGACGCACACTCTGCCGCCAAGCGTGACTGCCAGCAGCGGCTTAGATGCGCTGACGCAGCTGATCGAGCCGTTCATCTCTCGGCGCGCCAATCCACTTACGGATGCGCTGTGCCGCGAAGGGCTGACTAACGCGGCCTGGGCGTTGCCACGCGCTTACGCACAAGGCGATGACGCTGAAGCGCGTGAGGCGATGGCCTATGCCAGCTTGTTCAGCGGCATGGCTTTAGCGAACGCAGGGCTTGGCGTAGTGCATGGCTTCGCCGCGCCGATTGGCGGCATGTTCGGCGCACCGCATGGCATGATCTGCGCTAGTTTGTTGCCACACGGCATGGCAGCAAACGTGCGCGCCCTGCGCGCTCAAGATGACACCTTTGCGCGCGATCGGCTGATGCGCTTCGAAGAAATCGCGCTGCTGCTGGATGCCGAATCGCCCGAGGCTGAGGCCGCTGTGAGCGCGCTGTGCGCGCTGTGCGAGCGCTTGAACGTGCCACGCCTGCGCGATCTGGGCGTTCGGCGCGAGGCCTTCTCAGAGATCGTCCAAAAAGCTAAGGCGACCAACAGCATGAAGGCCAATCCTGTCGCCTTGAGTGACTTTGAGCTGCACGCCATTCTCGATGCAGCCTGGTGAACTTCCGAAATTTCCGAAAGAGCGTGGAGCCTTACCAATGCCCGACTCTGTCTCCAGAACACGACGGCGCGACCCCGCGCGCCTGCTCAGCTTATACAGCTTGTTTCTGCTAGCTTTCCTACGCAACCGTGATCGTTTGCCTGAAACAGCTTTGCCACCTGTGGCTGTGCTCAACAGCTTGCTGCACTTGCTGCTGAAGCCTGCGCTGATCGGCTTGCCTGTGGCGCTAGCTTTGCGCCGCTGGCGGACCGCAGCGCTGCTCATGCCGCTGGCAGCTGAGTTCGTGCGCCAATACGGCGGTCAGTTGTGGCGCATGGCGCGCCCGCCACAGCCGATCAGCTCGCCGCGCAGCCTAACCGCGCTGACCTACAACTTGCACAAGGAAGACGTCCATCTCGAGCCGATCCTCAAGGTGATCCGCAGTGCAAACGCCGATGTAGTTGCCCTGCAGGAGATTGGCAGCCGCGCCGCTGAATGTTTTGAACAAGAGCTTGCGGCGCAGTATCCATACCGCAGCTTGCAGCCCTATCCCGCTTTCCCGAGCGCAGGGCAAGGCCTTTTGAGCCGCTTTCCGCTCAGCGAGGTGCAATATTGGCGTCACGAAGGCGTTGTCAACGCCCTTGGGCACCAACGCGCGATCCTGAATGCGCACGGCGTGTCAATAGCGCTCTACAACGTCCATCCGGTCCATCCGGGCATGGTTGGCAAGGTTTTTGATGCACGCCCGCGCCAATGGGAAATCGATCAAATCTTGGCGCGCCTGGCCCAAGAGCGCCATTCTGTGATCTTGCTCGGCGATTTCAACATGACTGACCAGTCCGATGCTTATCGGCAAATCACAGAGCGCTACTCTGATGTCTTCCGCAAGGTTGGCGTCGGCATGGGCTATACCTTCCCTGCCTGGCGCTATCCGCAAGCGCGCGAGCTGACCAATGGCCTGCCGCTCGGCTGGCTGCCGCCGCTCTTTCGCATAGATTACGTCTTCGTCAGCGAGGGTATACAAGCGCTCAAGGCGCAGGTATGGCACGATTCAGGCGGCTCAGATCACTTGCCGCTATGGGTGCAGCTGGCAGTCTAGGAGAGGCGATGACCTACACCATTCTGGTCACTACAACCTTGACAGGCGAGGCTTTGGACTTCTTGCGGCGCACAGAAGGCGTTCAAGTGCGCATTTTGCCGCCTAACCGCGCTGAGGTGCTCAAGGTGATTGGCGAGGCTGATGGGCTGATCATCCGTGATGAGCTGCCAGTGGATGCCGAGCTCTTGGCGCAAGCGACGCGCCTGAAAGTGGTCGGGCGCGTTGGCGTCGGCTTGGCAGGCATCGATGTCGAGGAGGCCACGGCGCGTGGCGTGATGGTGATGCACACGCCAGGCGTCAACGCCATCTCAACTGCTGAGTACACCTTCGCTTTGATGCTAGCTTTGGCGCGCCAAGTGGTGGCAGCGCACGCCGAGCTTGGGCGCGGCTTGTGGTTGCGCCAGGCGCACATTGGCACTGAGCTCTACGGCAAGGTGCTGGGCATCATTGGCATCGGGCGTGTTGGCAGGCGCGTGGCTGAGCGCGCTATCGCCTTCGGCATGGACGTGATCGCCTACGATCCCTACGTAGCTGAAGCGCAAATCGCCGACCTGCGCGTCAAGCTAGTCGGCTTTGAAGAGCTGCTGCGCCGCAGCGATTTCATCAGCCTGCACTGCGCCTACACGCCTGAGACTGCCAATCTGCTGAATGCAGAAGCCTTCAAGCACATGAAGGCAGGCGCGCGGCTGATCAACGTGGCGCACGGCAGGGTTGTGGATGAGGCGGCGCTGGCTGAGGCGCTGCGCAGCGGCCGCTTGAGCGGCGCGGCGCTGGACGTCTTCGCTGATGAGCCGCCAAGCAACTCGCCGCTGATCGGCTTGCCAAACGTCATCCACACGCCGCACATGGGCGATGCAACGCTCGAAGCGCAGCGCGACCTGAGCATGCAGATCGCGCGCCAAGTCTGCGATGCGCTCTTCGGCACGGATTACCGCAACATCGTCAACATGCCCTTCATGCCCGGCCGCGCCTTTGACGCCATGCAGCCGTATCTGCAGCTGGCAGAGCGCATCGGCGCCTTGCATCACTACTTGGCGCGCGGGCGCATTCGGCGCGTGGCTGTCGAGTACAAAGGCGAGGAACTCGATGGCCTAGTCAAGCCGTTGACGGTCGCTTTGCTCAAAGGCATGCTGACGCCCGTGCTAGGTGAGAGCGTTAATTACATCAACGCGCCGATCGTGGCCATGGAGCGCGGCATTCACGTCACGCAAACCAAAGGCCTAGATGTGGTGGACTACACCAATTTGGTCTCGTGCCAGGTGCATTGGGAAGGCGGCGGCGGCCAGGTGATCAGCGGCGCGCTCTTCAATCGGCGCGAGCCGCGCATCGTGCAGATCGATGAGTATCGCAGCGATTTCGTGCCGAGCGGCATCCTGCTCATCTTCGGTAGCTATGATGTGCCAGGCGTGATCGGCAAGGTCGGCACGCTGCTCGGCGATAACGGCATCAACATCGCCGCGTGGCGCACAGGGCGCGCCAGCAAAGGCGGGCAAACGCTGACCGTCCTGACGCTCGATCAGCCTTTGTCAGACGCGCTGCTGGAGCGCTTCCGCAATCTGGATTTCGTGCGGCACGCCACACAAGTCAGCTTGCCCGCGCTCTAGCCTTCACGGCTTTTCTTCACGCGCCTTATTGTAAGGCGCTTAAATTAGCTGTAAAATATACGAAATTCAGCTGCTTTTGACCCGAGTGGGCAACAAGGACGCAGATGGTCACCAGACGTCTTCCAGATGAGCCTCAAGGCACGGCTTCAGAGCCGACCGAGTCTGTAGCGCCGCCGACAGGACAAGGCGTGTCGCGCCTTGGGCGTCCTTCCGTGCCAGCACAACCGCCCGCGCCACAACCTAATCCTGCCCGCGTCTCGCGCCGACCATCCGTCAACAGGCCTTCTCAGCACATGCCGCGCACATTGGCGCAAGTGCTGAATGACGCCAACGACTCGGTCGTGCGCGGCGATCTCTCGGACTTCACGCCGCAACCAACAGGCTTTGATCCGCTCGATGGCTTGATCGGCGGCGGCTTGCGCAAAACCGAGCTGGTTTTGCTAGGCGGCGCGCAGGGCATTGGCAAAACCATTGCCGCGCTGCAGATGGCGCGCAACATCGCCATGCGCCCTGAGCAGTTCGCCTTCTACATCTCTTACGAACACACTGAGACTCACTTGATGAATCGGCTGCTGTGCCTAGAGAGCGTCAATCCGCCTGAGATTGACACGCGCAATGGCTTGAAGCTCAAGGATTTATTCGACATCATCATCTCACAGCGCGCGCGCGAGCTGCTCGGGCGTGATGGCAGCAAGGCGGGCTCGCTGCAGACCATTCTGCGCGAGAATCCGAGGACTTCTATGGCGCTAGCGCGCCTGAACAAGTATGCCGACCGCTTGATCATGGTCAAGGCGAGCCCAGCGGTCACGACGCTGAACGCTATCCGCGAGATGACGGCGCGCCTGGCCGAAGCTACAGGCGGCAACTTGACGGTCTTTGTGGATTATTTGCAGAAAGTGGCGATCTATCCTGAGCGCGCTGAAAACGAAGAAGATAAAGTCACTATCGTGGTAGAAGGCTTGAAGGACATCGCGCTCTCACACAATGTGCCTGTTGTCTCGATTGTGGCCTCAGATCGCGAAGGCCTGAAAGCGAAGCGCTTGCACCTGTTCCACTTACGTGGCAGCTCAGCTCTGGACTACGAATGCGATATCGCCATCATTATGAACAATAAATATCAGGTCCTGGCTAAAGATCACATCTCGTTCAATCCGTATGCGGCGCAGCAATTCCGCAATTGGGTCGTCTTTACCATTGAGAAGAATCGGGCTGGGCGCGCCATGATGGACATGGAGTTCCAGCTGCATGCGCCCTTCTTCGCCTTCGATCCGCGCGGGCAGGAAGTGCGTCAACAGCTCATTGATGACAAGATCATCGAGTCCTGAGCTGATTGGCTACGCAACAGCTTGCCTTTGCATTATACTTTGATCGAATAGGCGAGTTCGCTGCTCGCCTTTTCTATTCCGTTCGGTTTACCAGTGAGCAGCTCACATGACCTTGAATTCTGAAAGCAACGTATCGCGGCATGTTTTGCCTAACGGCTTGATTGTCCTGCTCAAAGAGGTGCACAAGACGCCGATCATCAGCTTCTGGGTGCTGTACCGCGTCGGCAGTCGGGACGAGCCAAGCGGCAAGACGGGCATTTCGCACTGGGTTGAGCACATGATGTTCAAAGGCACGCCGAACTTCCCTGCAGGCGTGCTGGATAAAGCTATTGATCGCGAAGGCGGCACCTGGAACGCGCAGACTTCGCTGGATTACACTGCCTACTTCGAGACCATGCCCGCTGATCGCATCGATCTAGCCCTGCGCGCCGAAGCCGATCGCATGATCAACGCCCAATTCGCGCCTGAAGAGGTCGAGAGCGAACGCACGGTCATCATCAGCGAGCGGCAAGGCCTGGAGAACGATCCGTCTTTCTGGCTGGATGAAGAAGTGCAAGCAGCCGCATTCCGCGTGCATGGCTACCATCACGAAGTCATCGGCGATATGGCAGACCTTGAGCGGATGACGCGGGACGATCTGTACGCGCATTATCGTACCTACTATGCGCCGAACAACGCGATCCTCTCTGTAGTCGGCGACTTTGAGAGCGCAGCAATGCTCGCGCGCCTCGAGGCGCTTTTCGGGCTGATTCCGCCTGCCCAGCTGCCTCGGCCATTCCTGCGCCCTGAGCCGCCACAACAAGGCGAGCGGCGCGTGCGCGTCGAGCGCCCTGGACCTGCGCCCTTGCTCTCGGTAGCCTACAAGGCGCCTGCAGTCACCCATCCAGATTGGATCAAGCTCTTCGTGCTAGATAGTATCCTCGGCGGCGCCAGCGGCTTTGGCGGCGGTAGCCTCGGCAACAAGACATCGCGCCTGTACCAAGCCCTGGTCAAGACCGAGCTAGCGGCAAGCGCTAGCTCAGCGCTGCATCCAACAGCCGATCCGTACCTGTATTCCTTCGATCTGACTTTGCGCGAAGGGCGTACATTGGAAGAAGCTGAGGCAGCCTTAGAGGCTGAGCTGCAAAAGGCGATCAATGGCGAAATCACGCAAGCCGAGCTGGACAAAGCGCGCAAACAGGCGCGCGCGCTGTTCGCCTATAGCACTGAGCGCGTCACCAGCCAGGCCTTCTGGCTAGCCTACTTCGAACATGTGGCAGGCAGCTACGAGTTCTTCCTAACCTTCGAAGAGCGCCTGCGAGCGGTCACGCTTGAGGACATTCAAGCAGTGGCGCAGCGCTACCTACGTCCGCAATCGCGCACAGTCGGCTGGTTTGTGCCAACACCTGCTTCGGAAGGCGAAACGGACTCGGCTGCTCAAGAATCGCTCGATGAGCTACAAGAAGAGATCGTTGATGGCGACTAAGACACTTTCCCTGCCCAGCAGCGCTGATATTCTGCGCGTCGTCTTGCCAAATGGCATCACAGTGCTCGCCCGCGAGAATTTCTCCAATCAATCCGTGGTCATCAGCGGCAGCCTTGCTGTCGGCAGCTTGCTGGAGCCTGATGACAAGCAAGGGCTATCCGATTTCGTAGCAGCGGCGCTGATGCGCGGCACGCGCAATCGCGACTTCGACGCGTTGCACGAGGCATTAGAGAGCATCGGCGCCAATCTCGGCGTGAGCGGCGGCACGCACAGCACAGGCTTTGGCGGCAAGGCGCTCGCTGAAGACCTAGGCACGCTCTTGGGCATCCTCTCCGATGTGCTGCGCCATCCGTCTTTCCCTGTCGATCAGACCGAACGGCTGCGCGGCGAGATTCTCACAGGGCTTAGAATCCGCATGCAGGACACGCGCAGCGTCGCTTTTGAGAACTTCCGCAGTTTGGCTTATCCGCCTGATCATCCCTACAGCCGTACCATGTTCACTTTGGCTGAGAGCCTGCCGCGCCTGAGCCTGGACGATCTGCGCGCCTTTCACGCCAAGAATTACGGCGCGCAAGGCATGATCATCGCCATCGTCGGCGCCGTCAAAGCTGAGGACGCTGTCAAGATGGTCGCTGAGCAGTTCGGCGATTGGCACAATCCTGAGCAGCCCGCCATGCCGAGCATCCCTGAAGTGCCGCCGTTGCCCGAGCCGCGCCAATGCTTTAAAAAACTGGACGGCAAGACGCAATCGGATATTGTGATCGGTTGGATCGGTCCGTCGCGCTTCGCGCCTGATTTCCAAGCCGCGAATCTCGCCAACAACATCCTGGGCGTCTTTGGCATGATGGGC
>RFIM01000268.1 GCA_003695215.1 Chloroflexota bacterium | reverse complement strand
GCGCAGAACATCACCAAGCGCTATGGCGAGAAAGTGGCCGTAGACGACGTTTCCTTCGAAGTCAAGCGCGGCGAAATCTTCAGCTTGTTGGGCCCTAATGGCGCCGGCAAAACAACTACGATCCGCATGATCTTAGACATCATCAAGCCTGATCGCGGCAGCATCCGCGTTCTGGGCGCACCTTTCAGCGAGGCCACCAAAGATCGCGTTGGCTACCTGCCTGAAGAGCGCGGCTTGTACAAAAATGTGCCCCTGGTCGAGCTTTTGAGCTATCTGGGCATGCTGAAAGGCATGAAACGCCGTGAAGCCGAGCAGCGCGCTGCCCAGCTGCTTGAAGAGCTGGACCTAGGCGCCTACAAGAAACGCAAAGTGCGCGAGCTCTCACGCGGCATGTCTCAGAAGGTGCAGTTCGCCGCCACGATCATCCATCGCCCTGAGCTGCTGATCATTGACGAGCCTTTTGCAGGCCTCGATCCTGTCAATACTGAGATCATCAAGAACATGATCTTCCGCCTGCGCTCGGAAGGCGCCACTGTAGTGATGAGCATCCATGAGATGCATCAGGTTGAAGAGATGGCCAATCGCCTGCTGATGATCCATCAAGGGCGGCGCGTGCTGTACGGCGAGGTCGATGAAGTCCGCCAGCGTTACGCCGAAAAGGCTGTGATCGTCAGCGGGCAGGGCGATTGGTCGGCACTACGCGGCGTAGTGCGCGCCCAGCCCGATGAAAACGGGCGCAACATCATGCTGCACCTGGACGATCAAACCACACCTGCTCAAATCCTGGCGGAGTTGGCGAACAATCCGAATTACAGCGTGCGCAGCTTTGCATTGGCTGTGCCGCGCCTGAACGATATCTTCATCCGTGTGGCAGGCGGCGAGGCGAAAATTGCCGCTAGTGCGCTCAACGCGGTGGAGGTGCGCCATGAACTTGCGTAGGGTCTGGCTGATCGCGCGCCGCGAGTTTTGGTTCAACCTGCGGCAGCGCACCTTCCTGGCTTCGATGTTCCTGCTCCCATTCGTATTCATCGGCCTGTTTCTGCTGGCTGGCGCACTAGGGCGATCAGCGGCCACGGATATCAGCGCCTATCAAGCAGTCGGCTTAGTGGATGAGAGCGGCGTTGTAGTGCGCCCAGATGGCAGGCCTTATCTCGATGAGATCGCTGAGCCCTTCCGCCTGTACGCCAGCGAGGTTGAAGCACAGCGCGCCTTTGAGGCGGGCGAGATCGATGGTTACTACGTGTTGCGCGCCAGCTTCCTGCGGACGCTCAAGCCTGAGACATACTATCGGCGCGATAAAATCTTTGGCGAGGCGCTGACCAATCATCTGCTGAGAGAAGTCTTGAAGCCTTCAGTGGCCGCGCAGGTCGGCGAGCCTGAGCTGGCCAAGCGCCTTGAGGATCCGCTAGGCGAGTTGACCTTGTATCGCATCGGCAATCCACAGCCAATGCCACCAGAGGCGCTCTTGGCTGCGCTCTTTGCACCAATCTTGGTCAGCTCGCTCGTCTTCATCATGACCTTGAACATTGCGCAATACTTGGCGCTCGGCCTGGCCGATGAAAAAGAGAATCGGCTGATGGAGCTCCTCATCACCAGCGTACGTCCAATCGAAATCCTCTGGGGCAAGTTGATCGGGCTGGGCGCACTCGGCCTGCTGCAGATGCTAGTCTGGCTTGTGATGGGCATTGCCTTTGCGGCCACGCAAGGCACGGACGTCCTCGGCACCCTGGCGACCTACCAACTGGACATCGGCTTTTTGCTGATCGTGATCTGCTATGCCTTACTTGGCTATACGCTCTACGGCGCGCTCGTGGCGGCGATCGGCGCCTCAGTCAATACGGATAAAGAGGCACGGCAAGTTGTATCGATCATCGTTCTGATCGGCGCACTGCCAATGATGTTCTTGGTCTTTTTCCTGTTCGATCCAAACAGCAGCTTCGTGCTGATCCTGAGCTTGCTGCCATTCACTTCGCCCGGCGGCATGCCCTTGCGTATGGCAGTCGCCGACGTGCCGCTTGAGCAAGTCGGGCTGGGGATCGGGCTGGAAATCGTGACGATCGTTGGCGTGATGTGGCTAGGTGCCAAGATCTTCCGCTTGGGCATGTTGAATTACGGCAAGCCGCTCTCTCTGGGCGAAATTTGGCGGGCGCTGCGCGAAGGTCGCCAACAGATTGTTGCGGCGCCTCAACGTGAGGAGGCTATTTAACCATGCGCAACCTGTGGTTGATTTTGCGCTTTGAGTTCTCACGCCAGATCATACGGCGCGGCTACGCCTGGATCACCTTTGGCGTGCCCATAATCGCGCTAGCGATCTTCTTCTTGCTAAGAGCGATCAGCAGCATCCCTGCTGAAGCCGACACAGCGCCCAGCAGCGATGCCGAGGCGCCGATCAGCAGCATCAGCGAGAATAGCCTATTTGCGCCGATGGGCTTTGTGGATCACTCAGGCTTGTTAGGCACCGTGCCAACCTTGATCCGCTTCGCTTCTTCAGAAGCGGCGCTGGAAGCGCTGCACAAGGGCGAGATCAGCGCCTATTACGTGATCGCCGCAGATTACCTGCAGACGGGCAAGATCGACGTATTCTTTGAGCGCTTCAATCTCGGCAGCATCAACCACTTGCCAATCCAATGGGCTTTGCTGAACGCCCTCTTGCGCCAGACCGAGCTATCGCCGCGTCTCTTGGCGTTGTTGCAAGCCCAGGAGCTGAGCTTTGTGCTGAAAGCTATCAGCGAGGGCGCGGCACAAGTCACGGAGGACACGAATTTCATCTTGGCGTACGTTTTCGCCATTTTGCTGATCTTCACAGTCTTCATCACCAGTGGCTACCTGACGCAGAGCCTGGCAGAGGAGAAGGAAAATCGCATTGTGGAAGTTCTGCTGACTTCGTCGCGCCCACGCGATCTGCTTTTCGGCAAATTTTTGGCGATGAACGCGCTCGGCTTGCTGCAGATGATCGCATGGATCGGCACTGCCATCTTCATCCTGACTCAGCTGGCGGGTAGCCTGCCCGATCTAAGCGGCTTGAGGCTAGAATTCAGCCGTATCGCTGTGCTAGCAATTTACTTCGTGCTGGGCTATCTCTTCTTCGGCGCTTGCAATGCGATCATCGGCGCGTTGGCGAGGAACTTCCGCGAAAGCACGCAGCTCTCGGCTGTGATCATCTTGCCCGCGATGATCCCGTTCTATCTGGCCGTCACTTTCATCAACACGCCGAACGCGCCCTTGCCTGTCGTCTTGAGCCTGATCCCGATCACCTCGCCTTTGGCGATGACCTTGCGCGCTTCCATTACAGAAGTCCCATTAGGCGAGCTGCTGCTGAGCATGGCCTTGCTGGGCAGCGCTATCATCGCCCTGGTATGGCTAGCGGCGCGCTTATTCCGCGTGAGCCTTTTGCTGAGCGGGCAACAGCCGAAGCTGCTAGACGTGCTGCGCCTGGTGCGCGAGCGCGTCTAGCCTTCCAAAATCGCCAAAGACGACGCACAAGTGCGCGTGCCGTTGCTCAGCACCTGATGGAGAGCGTGTTGCCGAGCATCTGCGCAGCGCGAGTCAGCCACAGCGGCGCGTTTGCCAGTGCCTCGCTGAGCGTAGTGACAGCAGGCAGAATGCTCCACGCCGCTGTGATGCCCATCTGCACAAGCGTGCTTGGTGTGGCCTCAACAGTGCCTGCAAAAGCGATCACAGGAATTTGGCGCGCTGCAGCAGCCGCAGCAATGCGCTGCACAGCTTTGCCACCTTCAGTTTGTGCGTCAATTTTGCCTTCGCCCGTGATCAGCAGTTGCACGCCTTCTAATTTCGCCTCGTAGTCGAGCAATTTCATCAGCGTTGGCGCGCCTGGAGCCAGCTCAGCGCCCAGCGCTGCTGCCATACCTGCGCCAAAGCCGCCGGCGGCGCCGCCGCCTTCCAGGTGCGCCACGCTCACGCCTAGATCGCGCTCTAGAACCTCGGCGTAATGCGTCAGCGCAGCCTCGAGCTGCTCGACCATCTCAGGATCGGCGCCCTTCTGCGGCCCGAAAACGCGCGAGGCGCCTCGCGCGCCGATCAACGGATTGGTCACATCACAGAGGATAGTGAATTGGGCCTCGGCCAAGTTGGCGCGCAGCGCTGAGATATCTATGCGTGCCAAATGCTGGAGCGCGCCGCCGCCTTGTGGCAGATCGTGGCCGTCAGCATCCAGGAAGCGCGCGCCGAGCGCCTGCAGGCAGCCTGCGCCGCCATCGTTGGTCGCGCTGCCGCCAATGCCGATCAAAAAGTGACGGCAACCGCGCCGATACGCCTCACGGATCAGCTCGCCCGTGCCATAAGTCGTAGTCAGGAGCGGATTGCGCTCAGCGCGCGGCAGGAGCTCGATGCCTGAGGCGCGCGCCAGCTCAATGACCGCCGTCTTGCCATCGCCGAGGATGCCGAATTCAGCTGTGATCGGCGCGCCGCGCGCGTTGCTGACCGTCAAGCTGTGGCGCGTGCCGCCAAGGCCGTGCAGCAGCACTTCAAGCGTGCCATCGCCGCCATCAGCCAGCGGCATGGCGATCAGCTGCAGTTGTGGGCGCAGCGCCGAAGCGCGCAGCCCTGCGCTCAGGCATTCAACAGCCTGTAAGGCCGTCAGGCTGCCACGAAAGGCGTTAGGCGCAAGCGCAATTCGCATCAGGCGAGCAACAGAACAGCGAGGAAGGCGAGCGCCGTCAGGCTACCGAAAGTGGGCAGCACCAGGCGCGTGATAGGCTCGTTGAGAATAGCGCGCTCGTACTCATCAGCCGTGCGGCGAATGATGAACAGGCTCAAGGCGCCTAGCAGCATCGCCAAAATGAAACTGATCGCTGTGAGATCGAGATTGTGCATGGTACACTCCGCTAACTGAGCTAGGCAAGGCGCCTAACGAACGTCCAGAGCGAATTTTTCAGAACGCTATTGCAATTATTTCTCAATAACGCTACGATCATTATAAAGACTCGAGCGCTGTGGCTGCAACGCCGCGCGTTAACCTTGGATTTAACGCGGCTTAAACTATGAGCAGGTGTCTTGATGAGCAAAGGGAATGTCGGGAGCGTGCGAGCCAGCATCATCCAGCAGGAATACTTGGCAGAGGCGTATCGGATCGCACACTATCAGGGCGATAATCCATACATTACGACGTCGGCCTTGGCTGAACGCATGAACGTTTC
>RFIM01000032.1 GCA_003695215.1 Chloroflexota bacterium | reverse complement strand
TGCTCAGGCGCCGTCAGCCAAAGCGCGAGCTGCGTCGCCAGCTCAGGGTTGGTGCTGTAGGCGCTCACGCCGAGCTGCCAGCCGCCTAGCGCAGCCGCTGGCTTGCCCGAATCGCCCGCTGGCAGCGCCGTCACAGCGAACTTGTCCTTGATCGCAGTCTCTTGGGTGCCATCAGCGCCGCCTTGGCCCAGCACATAGGCATAAGGCCAATTGCGCATGAAAGCAGCGTTGCCGGCTTGGAAGACGCGGCGCGCGTCCTCTTCCTGATAGGTCGTGACGCCCTCGGGCGAGATAGTGCCAACCCAACGCGCCGCGCGCTCAATCGCCTTGATGGCCGCCTCATTGTTGATGCTGATGGTCTTATCCACCTCGACAATCGAGCCGCCGCCATTGCTGAAGACCCACTCTAGCGCATCGCAGGTCAGGCCTTCATAGGCGTTGCCTTGCCAGACGAAGCCCCAGAATTCAGCGTTGCCCGCGGCACGCTCGCCATCCTGAATGGTCTTCGCCATCTGCTCTAGCTCATCCCAAGTCTTGGGCGGCTCGCTGAAGCCATACTTCTCCAGCAGGTCAGTGCGATAGTAGAGCAAGCCTGCATCAGTGAACCATGGCAAGCCAACTACCTTGCCATCTACAGTGTTGTTGGCCAGGATGCGCGGATAGAACATATCCTTCATGCCGCTCGCCTCGAGCGCCGGCCCCAGATCGAGCATGTTCGGCGCCAAGATGCCGGGCCAAATCACGTCGAACTGAATCAGGTCGATATCGGTCGAGCGTGCAGCCAAGAGCTGTTGCAGCTGCGCAAGGTACTCGGTCGCGCTCTGCGAGGCATAGACAATCTCGACGTTCACGTTGTTCTCATCTGCCCAGCGCTTCAGGATCGCCTCGTCCTGCGCAATATCGCCGACGCTACCATAGAAGACGCGCAACGTCGGCTTGCTCTGCGCCAGCGCAGCGCCGTTGAAGACGCCGCCCAGCACGAAGGCTGCGATCAGCAGAATAGTGAGAAACTTAATCTTTTTGGTCATGCGGTAACTCCTTAAGCTGTTACACCTGTAACGCCGCAGCGCCGCAGCGCCGCGCGCTAACATCGGCTAGTTTAGCCAATGCAACGCATATTGGCAACTATTTTTGCAAAAGTTTGTCAAGTTACACGATCTGTTCTGGTTTCGGCTAGAAACGCTGCCTTAGCATCGTGCCTTTTTGCTACGCATGGCGGCGCGATCTGCGCTAAGGTGAAAGGCACGCGAGCTCCAGAGTTAAACGCGGTCTCTTGGCAAGCGCAGATGAGCATCTAAAATCGGGACGGAGTGCCGAGAATGAGTAATACAAGACTGAAGGCGCGCAGCGCCTGGCGAAACATAGTGCTGCCAGCTGAACATGGCGGCTGGGGATTCTTGTTCGAGCCAATCCTGCTCGGCTTGTTGGCAGCCTTCTCGTGGGCGGGCATTGCGCTCAGCATCGCGGCGATAAGCGTCTTTTTGGCACAGCAGCCGCTCAAAATAGCTCTGAAGGATCGGTTGCGCGGCAAACGCCATCCACGCACAGCGCTGGCAGAGCGTTTTGTGATGCTTTTCGCGCTCATCGCCACCTTGAGCGGCCTTGTAGCGCTGCTCAGCGCGTCGGCGGAATTCCTGATGCCTTTGCTCATCGCTGTGCCGTTAGCGCTGCTTCAAGTGGTGTACGCAGCGCGCAATCGCGGACGCGAAGCCATTCCAGAGATCAGCGGCGCGTTGGCGCTCGGCGCAAGTGCACCGATGATCGGCTCAGCGGGCGGTATGGCGTTGCCAATGGCTTTTCTGCTCTGGTTAGTGCTGGCAGCACGGGCGATCATCTCGATCATGTATGTGCGCGTGCGCTTACGCCGCGCGCGCCAAGAGCCTGCGCGCATAGAAGGCACTTTGCTTCTGCACAGTGCAGCGTTCATCAGCTTCATCAGCTTATGGCAGGCAGGCATAATCGGCGTGACTTTGCCTATCGCCTTTGGCGTGCTTCTGGCGCGTGCTGCCAAAGGCTTGTTGGCACCAAAAGCAGTGGCGACCAAAGTGATCGGTTTCAGCGAGATCGGTTTGGGCATCTTGGTTGCGATTTTGGCGGCCCTAGCGCTATAATCGCAGCGTTATATCCATCAGTGCGAGGCGACTCCAGAGATGAGTCAACTGCCGACTTTGCAAGCGCTCGCTAATATACGCCTGCAAGATGATTCAGGGCGCACACTCAGCTTGACCGATTTTTTAGGCAAGCGGTTGCTGATCTTCTTCTTTCCGAAAGCGGGCACGTCGGGCTGCACTGAGCAAGCCTGCGGCTTCCGCGATGCCTTTCCGCAGATCGAGGCGAAAGGCGCGTTGGTGATCGGCGTCAGCCCTGATGCGCCTGAGGCGCTCGCCAAGTGGCGTGCCAAAGAGCAATTACCCTACATCCTGCTCAGCGATCCTGAGCATCGCTTGGCTGAGGCGTTTGGCGCATGGGGCGAGAAGAGCATGTACGGCAAAAAGTACATGGGCGTGATCCGCTCGCACTTCGTGATCAGCGCTGATGGCAGCGTCGAGACGGCCGAGATCAAGATCAGTCCCAAGGATAGCGTCAAAAAAGGCGTTGAGGCGCTGCTGAAGGACGCTTGATGCGCCGATTCGTCTTGTTGTGCGCCGCGCTTTTATGCGCTTTAGGCTTCACACCTAGCCGCGCCGACGATGCGCCGACGGCGACGCCCGATCCTAACGCTCTGAGCAACAGCGTTATCTACTGGGACGTCGGCCTGGCCTTGAATTATCCTGCAGCCTGGCAGGCACCGCTTTTCACCAATGGGCAGCTCTTGCTGGGCGCCGATCCGCTCGCCGCCTTGAATGGCACTGTCGAGCAGCCTGTGGTAGCGCTGCGCTTGATCGAGCCAAGCGCCGAATTCGATTTGCCCAAAGGCAGCGATCTGGCTGAGATCGCGCTGCACGTCAATCTGACCGTCGGCAACTCGCTGATCGTCCATAAATCTGGCAAGACGAGCCTAGCCGACCTAGATGCAGGCTTTGTGGAAGTCGAGAATCCTGAGCGCAGGCTTCTTGGGCAGACCATTGTGGCGCTCTTGCCTGATGGACGCTATGTGGCGCTCAGCGGCGTTTCGCCGAACGAACAATGGGCAAATTTTGTAGTGACGTTCTTCGAGATGCGCAAGACGGCGCGCCTCTTGAGCGCGCGCGACGTCACGGCGCCGCCTTTAGGCACACAGACGGCGACCTTCGCAGGCCTGGCATTCAGGTTGCCGCAAGGCTGGCGCGCTGAGCGCATTGCTGAGCATATCGCGGCCTACCATGCGCCTGAGAGCGCGCTTTACTTCGAAGGCGGCCTGGCCAACGGCGCGCTGCTGATCGTTGTGAGACTGGATAATCTGCCTGAGGCAGGCACTTTTCGCCAAAAGGCGCTGCGCATTCTCGATCTGAGCGATTCGGCGCCGCTGAGCCAAGAGCAGCTCAGCGGACGCCCTGCCCTGCGCTACGAAGAATTCTCGCCGATCAGTCAGCAGCATATCGCCTCGCTTGTGATCGAGCGCGCCGTTGGACGCTACCTGCTGATCCGTTGGAGCACGCCGCTAGCTTTCTACACAGCCTATCAGCCGCTTTACCGCGCCATTCTTGATAGCATGCGCTTCCTTGACTGAGTCATGCTGTGTCGCCGCTTGCGCTACAGCCTTGTGCCGCTAGTGCTGATCGCCGCGCTTGCCCTGCTCGTCCTGCGCAGCCGACTCGGCATTGGATCGCCCAGCGCCGAGCTGCTGCGCGCTTGGTTCCGCACGCCTGAAATTCGCCCGACCTTGATCAGCCGCTTGGCTGAGCCATGCCCGAACGCGCCCTTCCTATTGCCTTCGGAAGGCTTCGTCGGATTCCTGTACGCCGATCCGACGGCGCCGTATACGCCCTTTGCGCCGCACACAGGCATCGATATCTTCGGCGATGGCGCGCCTGGCACAGTGCCTGTCTATGCCGCTTACGATGGCTATCTGACGCGCCTGCCCGAATGGCGCAGCACGGTCATCATCCGCCATCCAAGCGATCCGCTGCAGCCCGAGCGCCAAATCTGGACGTATTACACGCACATGGCAAGCGAAAACGGCGTCCAATCTTACATCGTGGACGACTTCCCGCCAGGCACTAGCGAGAAATTCGTCAAGCGCGGCACCTTGCTCGGCTATCAAGGCTTATATAGCGGCGCGCCTTATCGCATCGGCCTGCACGTGCACTTCAGCATCGTCCTGAGCGCGCCTGATGGCAGCTTCCGCAACGAGACGCACATCGGCAACACGCTCGACCCTTCGCCTTATCTCGGCTTCAACGTCGATGCGCGCCGTCAACCGACTTTGCCCGTGCGTTGTGGCTCATAGCGGCGGAATTTCCGCCAAGATTGCCAGGCCAAGCGCCTCGATCTCTTGGCGCGTGCGCACGCTCGGATCGAGATATTCAGCTAGCGCTGCCAAGCCGAGGCCGCCTACAAAGCCCACCAAAACGCGCAAAAGCGGCGCCAAGCGTTCGGTGATTGGCACAGGCAAAGGCGTCACTTCCACAGAGTCCAGCGGCACGACTTGCGCAGGCTGCCCGCGCAATTGTGGAAAGTAGGCATTGCTGCGCTCAGTCAGCGCTTGGATAGCTGCCTCTGCTGTGGCGCGCAGCAATTCAGGATCGGAAGCCGTCAGGTACAGCGTCAGGATGCTGCGCACGCTATCGGACGCGATCATGGCGCGCACCGACTCGACGCCGACCTCGCGGCCTGCTGCCTTCAGCAGCGCCGTCACTTCACGCGCAAAGGACTCAGTGCGCAGCCAGGCGGCCAGATTGATCACAGCGTACTCTGAGCCCAGCCAAGCGATGTAGCTGCGCTCTTCGAAGGTCTCGGCAGAGCCAGGTTGCGGCGGCTGTGCCGCTGTGAAGCGCACTGTGACGCGATACAACGGCTGCGGACGGACGACTTGAGCCATGCTCGGCAGGCTGAGTGCCAAGGCGATCAGCGTTGGCAGGCCGATCAGCCACCAGCGCCTGCTCAGCACGGCGAAAAGGCGCTTCAATTCCATAGGCGCGCTCACAGCTGCTCAGCCAATTCGATCAAATCTGAGAGCAGCGCATAGGCAGTGGCTGTGCCGCCCGCGCCAGCGCCGATCAGCGTGACCGCGCCGATCAGATCGGTCTGGTACGTGATCGCATTCATGCCGCCGCCGACCTGCGCCAAAGGATCGCTGAGCGGCAAGCGCATAGGCTTCACGGAAGCGCTCACCTGACCATCAGGTTGAATGGCCGCCTGCGCGATCAATTTCCAGCGCTCGCCGCTTGCCTGCGCCGCTTGGATATCAGCCTGGCTCAGGCGCGTGATGCCCTCGCGCCCGATCTCATCCAAGCCCAGCGCCTTGCCAAAGATGACGTGCGCTAGGATGATCAGCTTGCCTGCCGCATCGATGCCTTCCACATCGTTGCTCGGATCAGCTTCAGCGTAGCCGCGCGCTTGCGCCTCACTGAGCGCCTCAGCGTAGCTCTTGCCGCTCTCCATCTCGCTCAGGATGAAATTCGTAGTGCCGTTCAGGATGCCGCGCACGGCGCTGATTTGGCAGCCCGCCAAGCCCTGACGCGCCATGCGCAGCGCAGGCGTGCCGCCCATGACCGTGCCCTCGAAGCCGAGGAAGACGCCCCGATGCGCCGCTTGCGCCCTCAGCTCAGGATAGGCCAGCGCAATAGGCCCTTTGTTGGCTGTGATCACGTGCTTGCCCGCCGCCAAAGCCGCTCGGATATGGCTCATGGCAGGCTCAGCGTCGCGCGCATAGACAGTCGGCGTCAATTCGATCACCACGTCCACTGAAGGACGCGTCAGCAGGCTCAGCGGCTCGAGTGTGCGCAACAGGCGCGCCTGATCAGGATAGGCGCTGAGCTCAGCGCTTGCCACAGCGCTCAGCGCTGCCAAATCCAGCCCCTCTGGGCAGAAAAGCGTGCCGCGCCGCGCCGTCGCCACGCCGACCAGCTTGACATCCAGGTTGTATTGCGCTGCCAAGTAGGCGCGCCGCGCTTGCAGCAAGGCGATGAAGGCGCGCCCGACCGCGCCCAAGCCGATCAGCGCTATGCCCAACGTTCGCATCTGGTCTCTCCGCGCTTGTGATGGCCGAACGCACCTATTCTACCCGATTCAGCGCAACGCGCCACGCCTAGCCGCCGCGACGCGAGCGCCGCAAGCGCCGCAATTCTTCCAGGACCTGACGTAGCGCTTCCTGCTCTTCTGGCGGCTGTTGCGATATGCGCTCTTCTAGCTCACGCTCTAACCTATCCCACTGCTCATCAGGCATGGCCGCTAGAAGAGCTGCCACAGCCGCGATTGATAGCGTGCCCAAGAACGCGCGCAGTATCTGCTCTAGCATCGCCTCCGTCTCTTGACGCTGTGCGTAAGCCGCAGCGATGCCTTCGCGCCGCGCCTGGCGCAGTATCTCCAGATGCCGCGCCAATACGTCTTCCCTATTCGGATGTGCGCGCATCAGCGCTTGCAAAGCAGCTTCGGCTTCGTCGGTCAACAGCTCGGCTTGATGTGCCTCAAGGTAGGCGCGCGAAGCATCCCAAGTTGGCGTGTTTACCCACGCGATCAGCTTCTCAGCCAGCGTTGCAGCGCCGCTGCAACGAAACGCTGCTTCTGACCTCACTTCTCGGATGACGGGATGCTCAGCAAAGGCAGGCAGGCTGTCCGCCAGGGCAAAGAACTCCTGATACCGCGCGCAAGCCGCCTCGCGATCCCCCTGCGCGTATTCATTGCGCGCCAAACCGAGCAGGCAATTCAGCTGGCAGGCTACATCAGGAATCTGCCTGGCGAGCGCCAGCGCTGCCTGATAGCGCTCCCGCGCCGCGCTGTAGTTGGCTTCCCTACGCTCCAACTCGCCCAGGCTCTGAAGCGTGTTCGCCTGACCGAGGCGATCAGGGATCGCCTGATACAAGGCCAGCGCTGCCTGATAG
>RFIM01000267.1 GCA_003695215.1 Chloroflexota bacterium | reverse complement strand
CCTGAGGATGTGGGCAAGGCAGCAGTTTGGCTCTGCTCGGACTGGGGCCGATTGGTGACGGGCCAGACAATTTACATTGACGCGGGCTACAGCGCCATGGGCGTGCCTTACGGCGTGCTCGAGGCCGTGCGCGAAAGATCAGAGGAGTGAGTCAGACTGAGATGATTGGCGCAAGAGCGCCAATCACTGACAGCAAGCCGTGACAACAGCTGCGAGGAAAGAACGCGATAAAGAGCCATGTACGCTCTGATGGCGGTAGGCCTCAGCTAGCTCAGAAAGTACACTTTGGGGTATGATGAACAAGATTTGAGCAGTAGAAAGCAGGCGAACTGTGGCACGTATCTTGATTGCAGAAGACGAGCGCGACATCCGCGAGCTGATCGAGCTTGTCCTGACGCACTTTGCGCAACATGAAGTCTTCAAGGCGACTAACGGCGCCGAAGTCGTCGAGATGGCGCCGCGAATCATGCCTGATCTAATCATGATGGACGTGCGCATGCCGCGCATGACAGGCTACGAGGCCTGCGCTGCGCTCAGGCAAATTGAAGCCCTCAAGCATATCCCTATCGTCTTTCTCTCGGCTAAAGGGCAAGAATCGGAGATCGACACAGGCTTGCAGGTCGGCGCGGATGACTACATCCTGAAGCCGTTCGCGCCGGATGAGCTGGTCAAGCGCGTCAATGAGATTCTCCAGCGCTTCGGCAAGTTGAGCGCCTGAGAAAGTGCCAACGGCGCCCTTCTGATTGCCTCACTCGCTTGGACGCGCCTCTAAGGTCACCTGGACGTCCATGCGGCGCGTGCCGCGATAAATCGTCACGGTGATTACGTCGCCAGGCGTGGTATTAGTCACCAGGTAGGCGATCATCTCCTCAAAAGTGCGAATCGGCGTGCCGTCAATCGCCACGATGATATCGCCGCCGAGCTGAATCGGCACGCCGCGCACGACCACGCGGCGCGTGCCGCCGCGCAAGCCTGCAACGTCAGCAGGCGAGCCTGGCACGACGCGCGCGACTATCACGCCGTAATCCACAGGTAAGTTGAATTGCTCCGCCAAGGCTGCAACCGTCAAACTGCCATAGTCGCCGATCTGTGGGCTGATCGACTCAATGCCCAACCAGGTGTACTCGGCTCGTCCGCGCGCGATCAGCTGCGGCACTACACGCTTGACCGTGTTGACAGGCACAGCAAAGCCGATGCCCTGAAAACGTCCTGTTTCGCTGCGAATAGCAGTGTTCACTCCAATCACCTTGCCGTTGATATCCAACAGCGGACCGCCCGAATTGCCAGGGTTGATCTGCGCGTCCACTTGAATAATGGCAGGATTCTGGAATGGCGTGCGTGTGCGCGGGCTGAGCATCCGCGCCGAGTTGAGCGTACGGCCTGTCGCGCTGATGATGCCTGTGGTCATCGAGCTGACCAAGCCGAACGGATTGCCGATAGCGATCACGCTCTGACCGACCTGCAAGTTGCTGGAATCGCCAAGTTCGACAGGCACCAGCCGCTTTGCATCCGTCTTGACCTTGATCACAGCCAGATCGCTGAAGTCATCAATGCCGACGACCTGAGCCACAGTCTGATAGCCATCACGGAAGGTGACTACGATCTCGCGCGCGTCGTAGACCACGTGCGCGTTCGTGACGATGTGACCTTCGGTATCCCAGACGAAGCCCGAGCCGCTGCCATCGAATTCATCAGAGCGCGTGCGCGTCACCACCTCGATATTGACCACTGATGGCTCGACGCGCGCATAGACGTTGATCATGACCTGCTGCAGCGCTTCAGCTGCGGCTAGGATCGTCTCAGGCAACGGCGTCGGTGTGCTGAGCAGCCTTGACTGCGCGCTGCTAGCCGAGATCAGCTCAGCCTGCTGCACGAACGCTGCCTCAGCGTCGCGCTCATCGGGCGAGTCCTGAGTGTAGCGCACTAACAGCGCAAAGATCGCGAGCAGGGCAGCTGCTGAGAGGCCCAGCACAGCCTTCGCCAACGCTGCAGCGCCTTTCCGCTGATGATCAGACATGGTCATTCACCTTTGGAATAGGGAGCGGACGAGAAGCGTGTGCTCGCTTAGCGCCTGCCGCGCAGGCTAGCGAGCTTTTCGAAGAGCGCTAGTTCTTCGCCTGTCAGGTCAGTTGGCACTTGGATCAGGACGCGCGCGTACAGGTTGCCATATTCGCCTGGCTGCTTCAAGCGCGGCATACCACGCCCTGTGATGCGGAAGAGCTTGCCGGATTGCGTGCCTGGCGGGATGCGCAGCTTGACCTCGCCATTGAGCGTCGGCACGCTGGCTTCGCCGCCTAGCACAGCCGTATAAAGCGGCAACTTCAAGTCCGTGTACAGGTCATCATCGCGCCACTCAAAGACTGGATGCGGCTTGATCGAGACCACCAGGTACAGGTCGCCGTTCGGGCCACCTGCGAAGCCCGCTTCGCCTTCGCCTTCCACGCGCACACGCATGCCATCGCGCGTGCCCGCAGGGATGCGCACTGTGCGCCGCCGATTGCCGCGCGTGATCGTACGTTCCGTGCCGCTGTAAGCCTCTTCTAGTGTCAGCTCGATCGGCATCTCGACATCCTGCCCGCGAATCGGCTGGCGATAAGCTGACTCGCGTGCCCGAGTGCCGCCGAAAATGCTGGCCAGGAAATCGGCGAAGCTGCCTTCTGTGCCAAAGCCGCTGAAAGTGCTGCTGCCGCCAAAATCGCTCCAGTTGACGCCTTGACTGCCGCGCCACTGGTGGTAATTTTGCCCGAGTTGATCGTAGCGTGCGCGCTTCTCAGCGTCGCTCAGCACCTCGTAAGCCTCGTTAATCTGCTTGAAGCGCGCTTCCGCCTCTTTGTTGTTCGGATTGCGATCCGGGTGATAGCGCCGCGCCAAGTTGCGGTAGTCTTTCTTGATCTCCTCCGCGCTGGCGTTGCGGCTCACGCCGAGAATCTTATAGTAATCCCGTTCCATTGCTTACGCGCTCCTAGTTCAGAGAATTCTAAACTAGATTGTAGGAGCGCTCTGTTTGCGCGTCAACTAAGAAAATCATCAGCAGAATGGGCCATCTGACCGCCGTGCGCAGGCTCAACGGCTAGCAAAACGGTAGCCTACGCCGCGTGAAGTCAGGATGTATTCCGGCCGCTGTGGATCGGTCTCAATCTTTTGGCGTAGATAGTGAATGTAGAGCTTCAAGCTGTCAATGGCATCGGCGTATTCAGGGCCCCATGCCTCTCTGACCAAATCGGTGCGCGTGATGACACGGCCAGCGTTGCGCACAAGCACGCCCAGCAAGTTGAATTCCTTCGGCGTCAGGTGGACAACGCGATTCTTCACCCGCACCTCGCGGTTGAGGAAATTGACGCGAAACTGCCCGCCATCAAAGACCAGCTCCTCCGAGACAGCTGGCCCAGGCGAGCGGCGCAAGTGCGCGCGCACACGCGCTACCAGCTCATCATTATCATACGGCTTGATGATATAATCATCGGCGCCCATCTCCAAGCCCTTGACCACATCGCGAATCTCGCTGCGTGCCGAGATGAAGACGATCGGCACGTCTGAGAGCTCGCGCAGGCGGCGGCACACCTCCCAGCCGTCCATATCGGGCATCATGATATCCAGCAAGACCAGATCAGGATGGGAGCGATATGCCTTGCGCAAACCTTCCTCGGCCCGATAGGCCTTGATCACCTCGTAGCCACGCCGTTCCAGCAGAATGCTGATCAGCTGCACAGTTGTCTCATCATCATCAATGACCAAAATCTTCTCAGGCATAAAGTTACCCACCTCTACAGCGTGCAGGACATTTCAATGATCGCTAGAGCGTACTCTAGCACGATTTTGCGCCCAGGGCAAGCTGTATTCTAACGCTTTTGCAGAGATTTTATCGGCATAAAACACCAAATTTTTGGGCGAATCGCTGCTGTTGCTGGCGCGTAGACGAATCGCAGTGCTAGCGTCAGTTTGAAACCTTGCTGAAGCTCTGCACCTGCGCCCTAGCGCCTGCTCTTCGCCTACCGAGAGCAAAATCCGTCGAAAATTTGCGTCAGCAAGGGCACAGAACCTCGAGCGGATGCAAACTCGCCCGCTTGACGTTGTTTTGCGCAGCAAGTGGTGATAAGATAGATCGATGAAAGTAGGCTGAATAAGATTGGCTCGGTGAGAAGAAAACGCCTCACAGCATGCTAAAGCTGGCCTAGCCGACGCGCCAACGCGCTGCTCGGTTCTTTGTGTTGTAAAAGTATTGCAGAAAAGGAAACCTCCGTGAGTATTGCAACCGTTATCCTCGCAGCCGGACAAGGCACACGTATGAAATCAGCGCGCGCAAAAGTGTTGCACACAGTCGGCGGTCAGCCGATGATCCTGCGCGCAGTGCAAACGGCTGAGTGCATTGGCGCAGATTGCCTTGTAGTCGTCGTCGGTCATCAGGCTGAAGCCGTGGCTCAAGCTGTGAGCAGTCGCGCTCAGATCGTCTTGCAGAAGGAGCAGCTCGGCACAGGCCATGCCGTGCTACAAGCCGCCGATCTGCTGCGCGACAAAAGCGATCTGGTCGTGGTCATGTACGCTGATATGCCGCTTTTGCGCCCTAAGACGCTGCAGCAGCTAGTGGAAGCGCAACGCGCCAATGCAGAAGGCTGTCTCACCATGCTGACGGTCACCTTGCCGAATCCGCATGGTTTTGGGCGTGTGGTGCGCGCCCCTGATGGCAGCGTCGCCGCGATCGTAGAAGAGGCCGAATGCACGCCTGAGCAGAGCGCCATTCGCGAGCTGAACGCGGGCGTTTACGTTTTCAAGGCAGCCTGGCTCTGGCAAGCGCTGAGGCGCATTCAGCCAAAATCCAAAGGCGAGTATTACCTGACCGACTTGATCGAAATCGCCGTGGCAGAAGGGCAGCGCGTGATCGGCATCGAGGCAAGCGACCCTGATGAGGTGATCGGCGTGAACACGCGCGTCCATCTGGCAGAGGCCGAGGCGATCTTGCGGCGGCGCATCAACGAACAGCACATGCTCAACGGCGTGACTTTGCTCGATCCTGCCACAACGTATATTGAAGAGAGCGTAAGGATCGGTGCTGATACGATCATCTATCCGAATGTGCACCTGCGCGGCAAGACGATCATCGGCGAAGGCTGCGTGATTGAGAGCAACTCTGTGATCGTTGACTCGCACATTGGCAAGGCTTGCCGCATTGTGGCCTCAGTGATCGAAGGCGCCACGCTCGAAGATCACGTCGAGATCGGGCCGTTCGGCCACTTGCGGCAAGGCGCATATCTGTGCGAAGGCGTGCATCTGGGCAATTTTGGCGAGGTCAAAAATGCGCGGCTCGGGCGCCGCACGCGCATGGGACACTTCAGCTACATCGGCGATGCCGAGATCGGCGAAGATGTCAACATTGGCGCCGGCACAATCACAGTCAATTATGATGGCGTGCGCAAGCATAAGACGATCATCGGCGATCGCGCTTTCATCGGCAGCGACAGCATGTTGATCGCGCCGATCACAGTCGCGGAGGGTGCACGCACAGCCGCTGGCGCCGTCGTGACGCGAGATGTGCCCGCCGATCACATCGCAGTTGGCGTGCCCGCGCGCATGCGCCGCTGGCAAAAGCCTGAGCTTGAGGCACCTGAAACCTGAGGCGCATCCAAGTTTTGTGAACCCGAGTAGGATGCTAAGGAAGTAATGTCTGAGGATCACAGTACGGCTGCTCTGATTAGCTTCTTAGGCTTGGTGCTGCTGAGCGCCGTCCTCTCTGCCGCATTCTCCGCTGTGGTGAACGCACGCAAGCAGCACCTGCGCGATATGGCAAGTGGCGGTCAGCGCCGTGCCGCACGCGCCCTTGCCCTAGGCGAGGACGCAGCGCGCCTGTTGGCGCTGCGGCAAATTGTGAGCGTGCTCCTGCACTTTGCGGCAGCAACTGCCGTTGTGCTGGGCACACAAAGCCTGCTGCGCACTTCAGAGCTATCGGTTTGGCTTCAAGCGCTGACTCTGGGCGCGCTTTTGCTGAGCGGCGCGCTGATCTTGCTGATCTTCGGCGAGCTGATCCCGAGCGCTTTAGCCGCACAACATTCTGAGGTAGCAGCCATGCGCTGGACGCCTGTGATCCTGCTCTTGATGCGCGCGCTCTCGCCGCTCTCCGCGCTAACACGTGCCCTGAGCGGCCTGCTGACTGCCTCAGTCGGCGCGCCAAACGCCTACGTCACTGAAGAAGAGATCAAGACATTGGTAGATGCAGGCTCTGAGGAAGGCGTGATCGAGGATGAAGAGAAGGAGATGATCTACTCAGTCCTGCAGTTCAACGACAAAGTAGTGCGCGAGTTGATGGTACCGCGCATTGATATTGTCGGGCTGAGCGCTGAGGCGACGCTTGAGCAGGCGCTGCACGTGGCTGTCTCTGAAGGCCATTCGCGCATTCCCGTCTACGAAGGCACGATCGACCACATCATCGGCGTCCTGTATGCCAAGGATTTGCTGACGCGCCTTGATGAAGCCAATCGGCAGCGCCAAGTGCGCGAAATCATGCGGCCTGCCTATTTCGTGCCAGAATCGAAGCGCGCTAGTGAGCTGCTCGAAGAGCTGCAACGCCAAAAAGTCCATATGGCGATTGTGATTGATGAGTATGGCGGCACAGCGGGCTTGATCACCATTGAGGATTTGCTGGAAGAGATCGTCGGCGAGATTCAAGACGAGTACGATCCTGAAGAAGAAGCGGAGTATCAGCAGATTAGCGCTGATGAATATCGCTTTGACGGCGGCATTCACTTGGTTGAGGTGAACGAATTGCTGAACGTCGAGCTTTCCACTGAAGAGAGCGATACGCTTGGCGGCTACATCTTCAGCGTGCTGGGCAAGGTGCCGCAAGTGGGCGAGAGCTTTGAGCACGATGGGCTGCGCTTCACAGTCGAGAGCCTGGATGGGCGCCGCATTGAATGGGTGCGCGTGCTGCGCCTGCCCGCCGATCAGAAAGCTGAGCCGCTCAATGCTGAGGAGACGTCTCTGGCCAAACGTTCCGCGCGCAGCAATCCGCTTGCGCAGACCTGATGAGGAGAGAACACATGACCACACCTGACTCGCCTGCTGTGCGCGCGCTGCGCCAAGCGGGCTATAAAATCACCACGCCGCGCCTGACCATATTGGACATCCTGGAGCATTCAGGTGGGCACATCACGGCGGCCGAACTCTTGGCACAGGTCGAGGCGCGCGATCCGTCCATTGGGCGCGCTAGCGTCTTCCGCACGCTCGACTTGATGATCAAGCTTGGCATCCTGTGGACGAGCGTGGAAGGCGGTTCTACAGTCCACTACATGCTGATGCCGAACGGTCATCATCATCACATTATTTGCACTAGCTGCAGGCAGCGCGTTGAATTTGACAATTGCAGGCTCGATCCGCTCATTACCGAGCTGGAAGCGCAGTACGGCTTCAAGATCGAAGGGCATCTGCTGGAGCTTTACGGCGTCTGTAACCAGTGCCGTGAGCAGCCTCAATCTCAGCCCTGATCAGAGGGCAGCTCGCTTGCTGTAGCTCTGTGCAGCCACTTTTTGACCGCTCGCTCAAATTGGCGGCGCACAAGCAACACACGCCTTCCGCAGCCTAAGCACTGAATGCCGATATCCGCGCCAATGCGGTAGACTCGCCATTGGTCGCTGCCACACGGATGCGCCTTGCGCATTTGCACCACATCGCCTACTCGAACATCGCTGGGCATGGCAGGCTCTCTCCAAAAAAGGCGTTCGGGAAAATGAGACTAAAGTCACAGCATAACGCAGGCTATTCTGCTAAGCTCATAGACGTGAACGGTAAATTTAACGGCAGTTAAGCCGTGTTCTGCGAGGAGACTCAAGCCATGACACATATCATCACTAGCTTGTGCCTGCGCGATGGCGCCTGTGTGGAAGTTTGCCCTGTCGAGTGCATTGTGCCAGGCTTCCCAGAGAACGAATGGCCTTGGTACTTCATCGATCCGGATACCTGCATTGACTGCGGCGCCTGCGTGCCTGAATGCCCGTACGAAGCGATCTTCCCTGAAGAAGAAGTGCCGCAGGCTTATGAGCTGGCGCCCGATCAGGAAGTGCAGCCGTTCCGCGGCGAGCGCTACAAGTCGCAGGGCGGCGAGATCATCGATCTGACCGAGGACATTCAGCCCAACTATGACTTCTTCCAGAAGGGCCCTGGCTACAGCGTGCTGAAGAAGTGAGCGGCACAGGCCGCTTGAGCAGGATCGGCGCGCGCCGATCCTGCTTTTTATTCCACCTCTTCCAAACGGCGGAAAAAGCACGAGACGGCGCCCGTGTGGCAGGTTGGTCCCTTCGGCTTGACCAACAGCAGGAGCGTATCGGCATCGCAGTCGGCGCGAATCTCGCGCACGTGCAGCGTATGGCCGCTGGTACTGCCTTTGTGCCATAGCGCGCCACGGCTGCGGCTCCAGAAATGCGCCTCGCCCGTCTCAAGCGTCAGGCGCAGCGCCTCTTGGCTCATCCAGCCAACCATCAGCACTTGCAGCGTCTCAGCGTCCTGCACAACGGCTGTGATCAGTCCGCGCTCGTCATAGCGCAGGCGCTGCAGATAGCTCTCAGGCTTGCTCATGCGAACAGGCCCTCGAAATCTGGTTCATCCTCGCCCAAGCGCACAGGCACGCCGCATTCGTGCAAATGACGCTTCACTTCGGCGACGCTGACTTGACGGTAGTGGAATAAGCTAGCTGCCAGCGCTGCATCGGCGCCGCCTTCGGTCAGCGCTTCAGCAAAATGCTCGAGCTTGCCCGCGCCGCCTGAAGCGATCACTGGAATGCTCACTGCCTCTGCCACAGCCCGCGTGAGCGGAATATCGTAGCCGTTCTGCGTCCCATCGCGATCCATGCTGGTCAGCAGAATCTCGCCCGCGCCCAGGCTCTCCACTTTGCGCGCCCATTGGATAGCATCCAAGCCTGTTGGCACGCGCCCGCCATCAATGTAGACTTCCCAGCGCCCGTTGACCCAACGCGGATCGATAGCGACCACGATGCACTGGCTGCCAAAATGCATGGCGCCTTCAGTGATCAAGCTCGGCTGACGCACAGCGGCGCTGTTGAGCGAGACCTTATCGGCGCCTGCGCGCAGCGTCGCCCGAATATCGTCCACAGTGCGAATGCCGCCGCCGACGCAGAATGGGATGAAAATCTCCTGCGCCACGCGCTCAACGATGTTCAACATCGTGTTGCGCCGCTCGACCGAAGCAGTGATATCGAGCAGGACAAGCTCGTCTGCGCCTTCGCGATCGTAGACGCGCGCCTGCTCAACAGGATCGCCAGCATCGGCTAGATTGACGAAATTAACGCCTTTCACTACGCGCCCATCTTTGACATCTAGGCATGGAATGATGCGTTTTGCCAGCATAATGCGCCTCAATCCTCCGCTTGCGCCAGGCGAATGGCCTCTGCCAGATCGATCAGCCCTTCGTAGAGCGCTGTGCCAATTACCACGCCTGCGATGTTGCCCGCGTCTCGCAGCGCGACGATCTCGCCGAGCGTCGTCACGCCGCCTGAAGCGATCACTTGCAAGCCCGTCTCGCGTGCCAGCCGCGAAGTCGCTTCGACATTCACGCCGATCAGCTCGCCATCACGGCTGACATCAGTGTAAAGCTCGTGCCGCAGGCCTTCCACTGCCAGCCACTTGCCCAGCTCAATGGCGGAAACGTCCGTCTCTTGTTGCCAGCCATGTGTCACCACGCGTCCCTCTCGCGCATCAAGTGCCACAGCAATCGCTTCAGCGCCCCAGCGCGCCACCATTGCTGCCACATGCTGCGGATGCTCGACCGCAAGCGTGCCCAGAACCACGCGCCGCGCGCCCTTATCGAAGGCGCGCTGCACGTCCTCGAGTGTGCGCAAGCCGCCGCCAAACTGCACCTGCACATCAGTCAGCGCCAGCGCCTCTAGAATCGCTTCGTTGTCGTTCGCCTCTGAGAAAGCACCATCCAAGTTGACCACGTGCAGCCAAGTTGCGCCCGCTTCGATCCAGCGTTGTGCCACTTCGATTGGATCGTGACTGTAGACCGTCTGTTGCTGCGGATCGCCTCGGCGCAAACGCACCACTTTGCCGCCGCGCAAATCAAGCGCTGGATAGATGATCATCACCTCACAGCTCCAAGAAGTTCTTCAAAATGCGCAAGCCCGTAGCGTGACTCTTCTCAGGATGAAACTGCACACCGTAAACATTGCCGTGCCCAACTACAGCGGGAAAGGCGACGCCGTAGACAGTCCGCGCCAGGATGTTCTCAGGATCAGTTTGCGCATAGTAGCTATGGACAAAATAAGCGTAGCTGCCGCTCGGCACGCCTTTCAACAAAGGCGCTCTTTCCTCATGCTCCAGTTGATTCCAACCGATATGTGGCACCTTCGGCCCTTGTGCTGGAAAGCGTACCACGCTGCCGTTCAATAGCCCTAGCCCTTCGTGATCGCCCATCTCGCTGCTGCGCTTGAAGAGCATTTGCATCCCTAGGCAGATGCCCAGAATTGGCACGCCCAGCGCCGCGTAGTTGCGCAATGGCTCGATGAAATTGCCCTCGCGCAGGCGCGCCATGCCTGCCGCAAAAGCGCCGACGCCTGGCAAGATAATCTTCGCCGCCGTGCGCAGGTCTTCGGGCTGCTGTGCAATGTACGGCGCTGCGCCAAGCCGCTGCAGCGCGTTGAAGACGCTGCGCAGATTCGCCACGCCGGAGTCAATGACTGCGATGCGTCCGTCTGTCACTTCCACGCTTCCTCTGCGATGTTGAGAGACTTCAGTATAGCATATTTCCCATAGGCTTCACAGGAAAATTGCAGCGCTGAAGATGCGGCAGGAAGGGTTTTTAACGGATCATGATCGAGGAGGTAGCTTATGTTGAACGTCGGAGTGATCGGCACAGGTTGCCCGAATTGCCAACGGCTCAAGCTAGCTGTGCACAAAGTGGCCCTGGCTCTCACCCTGACAGGCTACTTGTTCAACTTGCTGCAGCTGTGAGCTACTCGCTGCGGCTGCTCAGGCAGCGCGCGATCACGATCAGCTGCGTATTCACGCCATCTTCAGCCAAACCAACGTTCTTGGCAATAGCGCTGATGTTGTAGTAAAACGAGCGCTCGGGTTCTTTCTCCAAAGCGCGCAAGCGCTCGCCGATCTGGCGATTGAACCACAGCTCGATCTCGCGCGGCGCGCCTTCCACAAAGTATGTCGTCACAGTCTGCCCTAGGCCGTTTGGCGTCAGGAAATTGTAAGTTTGGCGGACGATCCGCGAGGCAGGATGCACAGGGATGCGCCAGCTCAGCACATCTACACACAGCCGATCGAGCGCTACTGTCGTCGTTGCAATGCAAGCGAAGACCAGCGGCACGATCAGCATGCAGCCCATGCCCTTGCGCTTGCGGTTGATGATATCATCCATGCTCATCTCACAGGACTCTTCGCTCAACGGCGCTCAGCGCACGACTTGCTGTAGCAGGCCCTCTGCAAGGCGCGTTGGCGCGCCGCCACTGGGCGCAATGCGCCACGTCTGATCGCCTTCAGCGCTAGATACGCTGAAGTACAGCGCCTCAGGCGCCGACCACACCAGCGCCGAAAAACCTTGCCCTACAGGCACGCGATGCAGCTCGCGTCGCGCCGACTGGTTTGGCGCAAGGACGCTCAGGGTCGAAGTGCCGTCGGCCGCGCGCGTCACAATCGCGATCTGCTGACCATCAGGCGCGCTGGCAGCCAAAGTAACGTTCTCAGACTCAGCCGTCAGGCGTTGTGGCTCAGCCAGTTGCGCTAAGAGATAGCGCACCAGGTAGCCGCGACCTGTCTGCAAATCGGTGCGCACGCTCAGAAAGCCGCTGCTATCGCCCAGCCAGTCGCTGAAGCCGAGCAGCGCTTCTCTGGGCAAGGCAATAGGCTGCCCGCCGAGCAGGTTAAGCAGATAGCCCGTGCCGCTCTGCGCGCCGAGCGCCTCTGAGTTCTCGTTCAGCAAGCTGTAGAGCAAGTACAAGCCATTGGGCGAGAAAGCGAGCGCCGCGATGCGTGCGTCGTTCAGCGCTGTGCTCAGCAAGGCGCGGCTGCGCGCATCGCTCAGGCTATGGTAGTAGAGATTGGCCAAGTTGCCGCGCACGCCGACAAAAGGCGGTAGATCGTAGAAAGCGAAGCCTGAAGAATCGGGCTGCCAGAGAATCATTGGGTTGAGCAAGCGGCGCCCTTCAGGCACTTGGCGCACAGCAGGTGGATCGGCGCTGTAATCCACCAGAGCGAGATCGAAGGCGCCGTCATTGGGAATCAACAGCACACCGAGCGCGCCGTTCGGCGCGGCGCGTCCGTTTTGTTGCGCTTCAGCCAATTCGATCGTGCGCCCATCAGGCAGAAGGGCGCGTTGTGCGCCATCTTTGGCGAGGATCAGCGTGCCGCTGGGCAAGCGCTCGCCTGAGGCGCTCAGCAGGGCAGCCTGGGTTGGCGGCGGCACAGATGGCACGCTCGGCGCGCTGCTGCACGCCGCCAGGAGCAAAACAAGCACAGCAAAGAGCAATCGACGCATTCAAGCTCGCTTTCTCGATCAATCGAAGTGGCGCAATACAGCTGGATCAGCAGGCTGATAGCGCATCAGCTCGGCAGGATAGGCGCGCAGCAGGTCTTGCAGGACAGCCCTGGGCGTGGCTGCATCTAGCCAGGCGGTATAGTGCTCAGGCGGCAAGATCAACGCCATACGCTCATGGATTGGCGCGATCAAGCTGTTCGCCGCTGTAGTGATGATCACGAAAGCAGGCGGCGCATTAGCTTCTTGCAGCCAAAGTCCGCCGAAGGCGAACAGCGCGCCATCGTGAAGCGTGAAGCGTAGCGGCTGCTTTTTGCCGTTGGGCAGGCGCTGCCATTCATAGAAGGCATCAGCAGGCACAAGGCAACGGCGGCTCTGAAAAGCGGCGCGGAAAGTCGGCTTGGCGCTCAGCGTCTCGGCGCGCGCGTTGATCAGGCGCGTCTTTGCCCAGCTCGGCAAATAGCCCCACGTCATCAGCGCGAAGGCGCCCTCTGCTCTCAAGACGGGCAGGCTTTGGCTTGGGGCCGCGTTCAGGCGCGGCTGCCATTCGGCGGGAGCGCTTACGCCGAAGTGCTCTGCCAGCTGATCGGCGGATGCATTCAGGCTGTATCTGCCACACATACGGCATAATCCTCAACAGCATATGTGCGATGCCATAGATTATAGCGCAGGCTATGCCTGGCTTCCCGCCAAAGCCCTGATTTCAGAGTTGGCTCTTGCCAAGTGGCAATTCTGGCCTTATAATCATAGCTAGCAAAGTCGGGTCGTTAGCTCAGTTGGTTAGAGCGCGTCGTTGACATCGACGAGGTCAGAAGTTCGAGTCTTCTACGACCCACACACTTCGAGACGCGCGGAGCGTCTCTTTTTTTGCCACGCGCCTATCATCCGTTACAATAGCCGCATCTCAAGGAACTTCAGAGGAAGATGCTGAGCCTATGAGCGCAGAAATTCGCGATGCGGTGCGCACTTTCATCCTGAACAACATTTTGCGCCGCCCTAACTACAAGCTAGGCGACGACGACTCGCTGATCAAAGGCGGCTTGATGGATTCATTCTCATTGGTAGAAGTGCAGCTCTTCATCGAGGAGACCTTCGGTTTTCGGCCTGACGACGTGGACATGACTGTCGAAAACATGGATACCGTGCGGATGATCGCCGACTATGTCGCTGCACACCGCTAGGTTTGTCCTGCCTGAGACGCGCGCGGCCTATCAGAGCCTGCTGGAGCGCGCGGCACAGCACTATCGCGAGCGCCCTGATGAGCGCGCTGTGATCTTCGTGCCTGCAGGCAACGCGCCGCACAAGCCGATCACCTACCGCGCGTTTTTCGAAAATGCGGCGCGCTACGCCGAGACGCTGCGCGGGCTGGGCGTCGGGCGCCAAGACCTGGCCATCCTGGTGATGGATCACTCAGAGGCGTTGCTCTACGCTTTCTGGGGCGCGCTGATGCTGGGCGCCATGCCTTCGATCTTTCCGTTTCTCTCGGATAAGCTCGATCCTGGGCTGTACTTTGAGCGCGTGCGCCAACTGATCGGCCTCTCAGGCGCCAAAGTTGTGATTGCCTCTGCGCAATACGTGGCAGCCTTAGCGGCGCTGAACAGCGGCGTGCCGATCGTCAATGAGGCAGCGCTGCAGCCAAGCGAAGGCGCGCCACACTTCAATCCTGAGGTGCGCGGCGAGGATATCGCCTTTCTGCAGCATAGCAGCGGCACCACAGGCTTACAGAAAGGCGTGGCACTCTCGCACGGCGCCGTGCTGAACCAGATCGCCAACTACAGCGCCGCTATTCGCCTGCGCACGGATGACTGTATCGTCTCCTGGCTGCCGCTCTACCACGATATGGGCCTGATCGCGGCGTTCGTCTTGCCGCTAGTGCAAGGCATTCCGCTAGTGCTGATCTCGCCGCATCACTGGGTGCGCGATCCGAAAGTGATGCTGCACGCCATCAGCCAATATCGCGGCACACTGTGCTGGCTGCCGAACTTCGCCTATAACTTTTTGGCGCAGCGCGTGCGCGATAACGCTCTAGAAGGCGTCAGCTTGGCGAGTATGCGCGCCTTCATCAACTGCTCTGAGCCAATGCGCGCCGAGAGTCATCGCCAATTTGCAGCGCGCTACGCGCCTTATGGCGTCAAGCCTGAGATGTTAGCGACCTGCTACGCTATGGCTGAAAATACTTTTGCAGTGACGCAAGGCGGCATTGACACCTTGCCTAAGATCGACCTGATCAGCCGCGAGGCGCTCAGCGCGCAGCATATTGCGCGCAAGGCTGTAGAAGGCGAGCGCACTATCGAGATGCTCTCTTGTGGCAAGCCGATTCCGAACTGTGAAGTGCAGATCGTTGATGAAGCGCGCCAACCGCTGCCCGAGCGGCACATCGGCGAAGTCGCCGTGCGCAGCGATAGCATGCTGAGCGGCTACTACCGTCGCCCTGATCTGACGGCGCAGGCGCTCTTCAACGGCTGGTATCTCACGGGCGATTACGGCTACATCGCCGATGGCGAGCTCTACATCACAGGGCGCAAAAAGGATTTGATCATCGTCGGCGGCAAAAACATCTATCCGCAGGACCTTGAAGCTATCGCTGATGAAGTGCCAGGCGTCAAAGCAGGCAGAACGGTCGCTTTTGGCGTGGAGGACGAGCGGCTCGGCACTGAAGCCATTGTGATGGTCTGCGAAGTGGAGACGGACGACGCTGACGAGCGCTTTGAGATTGCACGACAAGTGCGCATGCGCGTGGCACAGCAGACCGAAGTCACGCTGAGCGATGTTTACATTGTCGATGCCAAATGGCTGCTCAAGACCAGCAGCGGCAAGATTGCACGCGGCGCCAATCGCGAAAAATACTTGCGCGAACGCGATGGGAAGACATGAAAAGAGCTGCTTTGCCAAAGCAGCTCTGAATAAAGACATAGGGCGGCGATCAGCCGATGAAACGGGCAACAGTCTGTAGCAGCTCAGCGCGGTTGATCGGCTTGTGCATGTATTCATCACAGCCAGCTGCCATGATGCGTTCGCGGTCGCCTTTCATGGCGGCTGCCGTCAGGGCGATGATCGGGATATGCTTCAATTCGGAGTTTTTGAGGATCGCTGTGGCTTCCATGCCGTCCATGCCTGCCATGTTGATATCCATCAGGATCAGGTCAGGTTGCTCACGTTGCGCCACAGCGATGCCTGCAAGGCCATCCTCAGCTTCGATCACTTCGTAGCCTGCAGCTGTCAGAATTTTGCGCACAAGCCGACGATTCTGAAAGTTGTCTTCAACGTAAAGAATCCGCTTTGCTGACATGAGAGAGCCCTTCCTTTTTGCGCGTCATGATCTCACGAAGTTGCTCAGGGAAAGCGCGTGTGTCAATTGGCTTGCTGATGAAGGCATCGCAGCCGAAGGCAAGCGCCAAGCGCTTGGCACGTGCGCTGCATTCAGCCGTGAAGGCCACGATCGGCAGCTGCGCTGATTCAGCCGAGCCGCGCAGCCGCGAGACAACCACCTTGCCTTCCAGGTCTGGCAAGTCCATATCTACCAAAATCAACTGCGGATTGACTTCGCGGGCGAGCTGCAGGCCTGTCAGGCCGTTTGGCGCGTGGTGAACAGTGAAGCCGTGCGGCGTCAGCACTTTAGCTACCATGCGGGCAGTGTTATGATCATCCTCGATCAAAAGCAGCGTGACCATCCTGTATTCCTTAACCTAAAATCCAACTCGTATCGCTGTGATGCGGTCACGTCGTACGGTTCGGTCACTCTGCATTATATGTGCAAAAGGCCGCGCACGCTCACGACACATCATAACGGTCTTCTCACAAAAATTCACAAATTTGCTGCTGCGCATTCATCGTGCCTCAATGGTAAGGCAAAGCTGGCGCAGCGCCAATAAAAAAGCGTTGAAGGCTCATGAAAAAAGTATAGAGCTTTCACTTGCCAAGAATTGATGAATACGCGCATTGACCTGCTCAGCCGCATCGAAGATGACAGCATGGCCGACGTCGGGCAGAATCTCGGCGCGCACGTTCGGCATGTGGCGCTGAGCGCGCCGCACGGCCTTGCGCGCATCGAAAATGCCCTCGTGCTGGCCGACTAACAGCAAGGTTGGCACGCGCACGCGCTGCAAGACGCCCCTAGGCTCGCCGCGCACGAACTTGACCAAGGCGCGTGTGCCGCGCAGAATCTCGCGCCAAGTCGGCTTGGCGCTCATGCCTGCCAAAGCGCCAGCATTGTAATGCTTGACGACCAAACTGAGCGCATGGAAGACTTCGCGGTTGAATTTCAAGCCGCTGCCAGGCGGCGCAAAGACCATGCGCATCAGGCGCTGACCGAAGACGCTCGGATCGTTGCGCAGGTTCAGCACCAACGGCACGCCGCTACGCCAATAGATGCGAAAAGGCGCGATGCCGACTGGACTGAGCAGAATGGCGTGCGTGACACGCTCAGGCGCAAAAGCAGCAAAACGCATCACCATCCAGCCGCCTAAACACACGCCTGCCAGCGCAGCGCGCGCCAAACCTAGCGCGTCCAGCACGTCTTGCAGCCATAGCGACCAGCCATCGTCCAGCAGGCTCGGCGGCCGAGTTGCGCTCCTGCCTGGATGACCGACGCAGTCAGGCGCGTACAGGCGGTAGTGCCCAGCCAGGCCTTCGATCTGCTGCCGCCAAAACGGCGAGCCTGCGCCATAGCCGTGAATCAAGACCAGCGGCGGCGCCGTCTCTGCGCCTGCGCTGATCACATGTGTCTCGCCGAAGCGAGTGGGCACATAGCCTGTTTTGATCGGCACACGGAAGGCGCGCAGCGCTTCCTCATACCACTTCTCCAGCACAGCATAGCCTTCAGGCGAGCGGTATAGAAAAGGATCGTAGGGCATGGGACGTCGTAAGTCTCAACTTATCCTAGAAATAAGCCTTTGAGCCTGCCAGAGCTATTTAGATTCTACTACACTCTTTGTCAACGCAACACTGTGCAGCTAAAGCTACCAGGAGCAATTGATGGGCAGCCAAAGACGCCATCTGAGTCGAGCCAAAGCGGCTTCAAAGAGCAATAGCGCTCTGATTATGCTAGGCGCGGGCATTTTAGCGATTGTAGCAGCATTGATCGTCGGCGCCATTGCAGGCAGCAGCGCCAATGCACAGACGCTCAGCCGAGCGCCCGTGCGTGGCGGCTCGCTCAGTCCCGCGCAGTATGTGGCCCAATTCAGCGCAGCTGATCATCTGTTGCTGGATGTGCGCACGCGCGCTGAGTTTCAGAGCGGTCACATCGCAGGCGCCACTAACATCCCTGTGGAGCAATTGGCAGGACGCCTTGCCGAAGTGCCCCGCGATAGGCCAGTTGTGGTGTATTGCCGAAGCGGCAATCGCAGCGCGCAAGCAGCGCGCCTGTTGAGAGACGCAGGCTACGAGTCGGTGTACGATCTGGGCGGCCTGATCGCCTGGCAGGCGCAAGGCTATCCGCTTCAACGTTAAGCACAAGGATAAGCAGAGGCAAAGGACGGTTGAGCATGAGCTTTTTATTCGGGCGCAAGCAAGAAGCCTACGGCAACCTGAGTGTGAAGGAATATCGCGAACGCTACTTTGAGCCTGAGGCGGATCACGTGCTGGTAGACGTGCGCACAACAAGCGAATTCGCAGGCGGTCATATCCCTGGCGCCATCAACATCCCACTCGATCAGCTCTCGCGGCGCTTGGGCGAGATTGCCAAGGGCAAGCCTGTGGTTGTGGTCTGTGCTACGGGCAATCGCAGCCGAACAGGCGCGGATATGCTCGTGCGCAGCGGTCATGCCGAAGTCTACAACCTGAAGGGCGGTACAATGGCTTGGATGATGAGCGGCGGAAAGGTGGAATGAGCATGCTGATCAAATATTTTTACGATGAGCGCTTGGCGCAAGCCTCGTACCTGATCGGTTGTGCAGCGACGGGCGAGGCGCTCGTGATCGATCCTGCGCGCGATCTCGAGCAATATCTGAGAGCGGCGGCTGCGCACGGCTTGCGTATCGCCCATGTGACGGAGACGCACATTCATGCAGATTTTGTCAGTGGCGCGCGCGAGCTGGCCGTGCTCACAGGCGCGACGCTCTACCTGAGCGATGTGGGCACGCCTGAGTGGAAGTACACCTACGCCGACGCTGCCCACGCCGTGCTGGTGCGTGATGGCGATTGGTGGATGGTCGGCAAGGTCAAGGTCGAGGTGCTGCACACGCCCGGCCACACACCTGAGCATATCAGCTTCATGATCACTGACACAGCGATTGCCAACAAGCCTTTCGGCGTCTTCACGGGCGATTTCCTGTTCGTCGGCGATATCGGGCGGCCAGACTTGTTAGAAGAAGCTGCTGGCATGATCGGCACAAAGGAGCTCGGCGCACGGCAGCAATTCGCCACTGTGCAGCGCTTCAAGCAGCTGCCCGATTACTTGCAGATTTTCCCAGGGCATGGCGCAGGCAGCGCTTGTGGCAAGGCGCTCGGCGCTGTGCCAACGACCACGCTCGGCTATGAGAAGCTCTTCAATCCCGCCTTCCAATTCGAGGATGAAGCGGCTTTCGTGGCCTGGCTGCTGGAAGGCCAGCCTGAGGCGCCGCGCTACTTCGCCCAGATGAAGTACGTCAATAAGCACGGGCCTGCCCTGCGCAGCCAGTTGCCCGTGCCACAGCGCTTGAGCCGCGCTGAGCTGGACGCGCTGCTGGCCCAGGGCACCTTTGTAGCTGATTTCCGCTCCGAGCAGGCCTTCCGCAAGGCGCACCTTCCTAAGACAGTCAGCATTCCTGCCACGAGCTCAACCTTCAGCACGTACGTCGGCTGGTTTGTGGACTACGCCAAGCCGTTCTACTTTGTGACCGAGCGCGATGCAGACGTGCCCGAGCTGCTGAAGGCACTGCGCGCCATCGGCGTGGACGACGTGCGCGGCTATGTGACGGCTGAGGCGCTACAAGCGCCAACCGAGCATCTGCCATCGATCGATATCGAGCGTCTCGCCACTCAGCTGGACGAGGTCCTCTTGCTAGATGTGCGCGGCGCGACCGAATACGCTGAAGTGCATCTCAGTGGCGCGCTGAACATCCCTGTTGGGCATTTGCCGCGCCGCCTTGCCGAAGTGCCGCGCGATAAGCCGATCGTGACCTACTGTGCCAGCGGCTACCGCTCGCAGATCGCGGCTAGCTGGCTGCGCGCTCAAGGTTATACACAGGTCATGAATCTGCCGATTGAGAAAGCGCTTTGGTCAGCGCGTTTGCCAACTGAGCGCGGCGCGGCACAGATGGAGAAGGCGCTGTGAGCTTGGAGAGCCTGCTGCTTGATGGCGCGCTCGGCTTGTTGATCGGGCTGACGCTCGGCTTGTTAGGCGGCGGCGGCTCGATCCTGACTGTGCCGATGCTGGTCTACTTAGTCGGGCAGACACCACAAGTGGCTGTGACGGCTTCGTTAGTGATCGTGGGCGTGAATAGCGCGCTAGGCGTGCTGTTCCATCAGGCGAATGGCGCGGTCAACGGGCGCGTCGCCTTATTGTTTGGCGGCGTGGGCATGGCGTTCGCCTACCTGGCCGCCAATTTCTCCAAACTTTTTCGGCCAGAAGCGCTGATGATCGCCTTCGCCATGCTGATGCTGATAGTCGGCGCGTTGATGCTGCGCAGACGCGAGGCGCCTATGGCAGAAGGCAGCTTGTGTTGGCGCAAAGTGCTGATCGGCGGCGCAGCCGTTGGCGCGCTGACAGGCTTTTTGGGCGTCGGCGGCGGCTTTCTGATCGTGCCCGCGTTGGTCATGCTGCTAGGCCTGCCGATGAATCAGGCGATCGGCACGTCCTTGCTCATCATCGTGATGAACAGTGTCGCGGGCTTGCTCGGTCATCTGGGCGAAGTCGCCCTGGACTTCGGCATGATCGCAGTCTTTGTCGGCGCGGGCCTGCTGGGCACCTACCTAGGCGCACGCCTGACGCGCTGGCTGAAGCCTGAGCAGCTGCGCCAAGCCTTCGCTCTATTTGTGATTGGCTTGGCGGCTATGCTGCTGGTCGATAACCTGAGCAAGCTGCTCTAGTAGCGTTCCTTCAAGCGCACTTGCGGCGCGCCCGATTCACCTGGGAAGAGCTTTGGCAGCAGCTCAGGCACATACTGCGCGACGATCTCTGCGCTCAGGCCGTTCTGAGCGCAGATTTCGCGATATAGCACGGCGCTCAGGCGCTGGGTGCGCTGCTGAGTCTGAAAGTTGGTCTGGTACAAGCCGAAACTGTAGCGCGGATCGTAGCCTTCAGCCCATTCGAAGTTGTCCAGTAGCGACCAGAAGAAATAGCCGCGCACAGGATAGTTAAAGCCTAGCGCTCTCCAAAGGGCGCGCACGCTCTCGACGATCCATTGACGGCGCAAGGTATCTTCAGGATCAGGCACGCCGCTCTCCGTGACGTAAATCGGCTTGCCATAGCGCTTGTAGAGCCGCTCAATGACGCCGAACAGGTTCTGCGGCACTAGCCCGCCCCAGTCCTTCGGCCCAACAGGCACGCCTTTGGGCTTCTCTGTGCCGATCGCATTGCCCAGCTTGAGCGGATTGAAGGTGGCCAAGCGCTCCTGATAGTACTGCACGCCGAGCCAGTCTAGGGCGCCTTTGGCGCTAGCGACAGCGATCGCACGCCTGAAAGGCAGCTTGAAGACGCCCGTCAGGAGCGCATCGTTGAAGGCGACGTTCATCAGCTGGTCAGCGGCTTGGGCTGCAGGCCGATGCCAGAAGGCGGGCGCTTTGGGCTGCAAGCCGAGATGATGATGGGCGTAACCGACTTGGCTGTTGGGCTGCACGGACTTGATGGCGTGGTAGGCGGCCGCGTGCGCGCGCAACAAATTGGCAGCCGCCCGCGCCATATCGTCCATGCTCTTGTGCCCTGGCGGCCAGTAGCCGAATAGATAGCCCTGTGTGGCCAGCACCATCGGCTCGTTGAGGGTACACCACAGCTGGCAAAGGTCGGCCAAGCCCTCGACGGCGCGCCGCACGTAGCGCACGAACAGCGCAGGCGCTTCTTCCGAGAGCCAGCCGCCGCGCTCAGCGAACCAGATTGGATTGGTGAAGTGGTGCAGCGTGACCATCGGCTTCATGCCGCGATCGTGCAGCGCGACCAGCATCTCGCGGTAGCGGCCGATTGCTGCATCGTCGAATTGCCCTTCTTGCGGCTCGATGCGGCTCCAAGCGATAGAAAGGCGCTGCGCGTTGTTGCGCAGCGTCGCCGCGCGGTCGAAGTCCTCCCCAAAACGACCGCGCCACCACTCGCAGGCAGCGCCGCTACGCTGATTCTGGTAAATCCTGCCCGCGCCTTCTTCCCACTGCGACCAGTCGTCCACTGAATCGCCTTCGACCTGGTGCGCAGCCGTGGCGCAGCCCCACAAGAAGCCTTCAGGCATCAGCAATTGCGCTCTGACGCTCATGATGACATCAGCCTGTGCGCAGGATGCCCGAGATAGACCGCCTCGGCGAAGATTTGGCGCGCGCCCGTATCGCGGTAGCCGATGCTCTCAGCCAACTTGACCGATTCATGGTTGCTCGGCTCGACCAAGTAGAGCGGCACGCGCCCACTAGCGCGCACTTGCGCCGTGCAAGCCATCGCCACGCTTCTGCCCCAGCCGCGCCCGCGCACCTCAGGATCGACATACACATAAATTTCGGCGAAGCCCGATGACTGCCAGTTGACGCCTGCCACTGCCCGATAGCCACTGTTGCTGATCTCAGCTATAGGCGTGCCGTTCGGCGCCGTCTTCAGGCGCACTAGCACGTTGATCTCGGGCTTGAAGCGCGCCAAATCCAGCGCGTAGATCGAGAGAATGCGCTCGCTGCTGATCTGCAAGCTGCCGCCGACTAGCGGCAGCTGGTTCAGGTTGCTGAAGAACAGATATTGCCGACCGACCGTGAGCACTTCAGCCATCAAGTCAGCGGCGACCTCAGCTTGACGGCACTTCATGACCACGAGCGGCCGAAAGAGATCGATACCTGTCTGGAAGCGCCCAACGAAGCCGATAGGCGCGCCGCTGGCATCCGTGCGCAAGGCGAGCGTCGAGCGTTTAGGATCGTGATCGAGCGCATAGTAAGCCGTTGGCGCGTCCACAGGATTGGTCACGTCCAGGAGCGCGCTGAGCCGCGAGCGCTGTTCGCGCAGTGAGAGTGCCGTCATAGTGCCCGTGCCAAGCCTCAGCAGTCGCTAACGCCGACGATAGAAGAATCCGTAGACGAACAGGATGATCACAGCGCCGACGAAAGCCACAATGATATCGATCCAGCGGATGGTGATGCCGCCTTGAAGGCTCTCGGGCACGCCGATGTTGAGCAAACCGAACAGAAAGCCGCCGACCAAAGCGCCCAAGAAGCCGATGATCAGGCTCGGAATCAGCCCGTAAATCCTGCCACGCGTCAGCAGGCTAGCCAATGCGCCTGCGATCAAGCCGACAATCAGCCAGGTGATCAGCGCCATCAAGTCTATGGTGAACGCCGGGATAGTTACTTGCCCGTCCATTGGATATTTGCCTTTCAAGCTATGGATAAGTGCGCTTCAACATGCGCGGATACGGAATCGTCTCGCGGATGTGCGGCAAGCCGCAAATCCATGCCACTGTGCGCTCCACACCCAGGCCGAAGCCGGCGTGCGGCACGCTGCCAAAGCGCCGCAAATCAAGATACCAAGCATAATGATCGCGGTTGAGCCCGATCTGAGCAATGCGCTCTTCCAGCAACGCGCGATCGTGAATGCGCTCGCTGCCGCCTGTGATCTCGCCGTAGCCTTCTGGTGCCAGCAAGTCCACGCTGCGGCAGACTTCAGGGCGCCCTGGCACAGGCTGCATATAAAACGCCTTGACAGCCGTTGGATAGTGGTAGACGAACACAGGTCGGTCAAACTGCTGTGCCAGGGCTGTCTCGTGCGGCGAGCCGAAGTCGTTGCCCCATTCAATGCGCAAAGCCGCTTGCTCTTCAGGATCGCTCGCCTCAGCTGCCAGCCGGTTCAGGCGCGCCACTGCCTCATCATAGCTGATGCGCGGGAAAGGCGCCACTACGCGCTCTAAAGGCGCTGTATCGCGCTCGAGAATGCTCAGCTCCATGCGATTCTTCTCCAGCACGCGCTGCACAATGGCGCTGACGAACTCCTCTTCCATCGCCATCAGGTCTTCTAGCGTGAAGAAGGCCATCTCAGGCTCGACCATCCAGAACTCGGTCAAATGACGGCGCGTCTTGGATTTCTCCGAGCGGAAAGTCGGCCCGAAGCAGTAGACCTTGCCGAAGCTCATCATGTTGGCTTCGTTGTAGAGCTGCCCTGTTTGCGCTAGATAGGCGATATCTTCGAAGTACTTGACTTCAAACAGCTCTGTGGTCGATTCGCCTGCGGTCGGCGTGATGATCGGCGTATCCACTAGCAGATAGCCATGATCGTCAAGCCAGTTGCGAATGGCGCTGATGATCGTGGCGCGGATGCGCAAGATCGCCCATTGGCGTGAGGAACGCACCCAGAGATGGCGATGATCCATCAGGAACTCAATGCCATGTTCTTTGGGCGTGATCGGATATTCGTCCGCCACTTGAATGATCTGCGCATCAGTCACGCCGATCTCATAGCCGCCTGGGAAGCCCGGCGCCCGCTGATCGGCGCGTACAATGCCTGTGACGATCAGCGACGATTCTTGTGGCAGGCTGCGCAAAGCGTTGAAGATCGGCTCGGGCAGTTCCTTTTGAAAAGCGACCGCCTGCGCAATGCCTGAGCCATCGCGCACTTTGAGGAATTGCAGCTTGCCCTTGTCAGTGCGGTCATATAGCCAGCCGCGCACGGTCACAGTTTGGCCTTCGTAGCGCTGTAGATCGGCGATCAAGACAATTGGTGGTGTCACGAGCAAGCATCCTTAGCCTAGATCAGGAGTTCCATAGCCTTGATTATAGCGCAGCTATAGAATGAATGTGGTCAAGCTATGCGAACTTGTGCTGCCTCAGAGTGTGAGAAACAAAAAGCGCACCATGACGGTGCGCTTTCCTTAACCGCTGAGTCGTGATAAGAAAGCAGCAGGCGCAGCCACAAGGGTTATTCGTCTCTTGCGAGACGCTCAACTAGCTCGCAGTGAGACCTCAGGTTACTCAATTCACCCTGGCTCACTGGCTCGCTCTTAGAAAGGAGGTGATCCAGCCGCAGCTTCCGCTACAGCTACCTT
>RFIM01000031.1 GCA_003695215.1 Chloroflexota bacterium | reverse complement strand
GTCGGCTTCCCGCCACGCAGACCTGCCAAGGTGCGCGCGTTCTTCGCACAGTACGCCGCGCTGCGCGCCACTTTGATCTGCTACGAGAGCCCTAACCGCCTTGTGGAGACGCTGCGCGCCTTACACGAGGTGCTTGGCGATCGGCGCGCGGCGGTCGCCCTTGAGCTGACCAAGCTCTTTGAAAGCTTCGTGCGCGCGCCGCTGAGCGCTTTGATCGCCCAGTTCCAGGCGGCGCCGCCGCGCGGCGAAGTGACGCTTGTGGTGGAAGGCGCGCCTGAGCCACAAGGCGTGCGTTGGAAGGCGGCGCAGGTGCGCGCAGCGTTGCGGCAGCAGCTTGCTGAAGGCGTGAAGCGCAGCCAAGCCGCCAAGCAAATCGCGGCCCAGGCAGGCTGGGATCGCGCTGAGGTCTATGCGTTGGATGAGAACGCTGAGGATGCGGACGACGATCAAGCATAGGTGCTCAGCGTGCGGCTCTGCGGCAGCGCTCTGAGCAATATTTCACCTGATCCCAGACTTTCGCCCATTTCTTGCGCCATTGGAAGGCCCTACCGCAGACGGCGCACATCTTGCTCGGCTTTGGATCGGCGCCCTTGCGCTTGCCCGTATTTTTATGTGGCATGCCTCACACCTGTTATCTGCAGACCCAACTTAGGCGTAACGACGTATAGATTTTATGGGCAAGATGTACGGAATGCCTACGCCGCGCTACTTCTTCAGCCTGAGTGCGGTAAGATCTTAAAACGTGTATGAGTGAGGAGGCTACAAATGCAAACCAAGCGACTCTTGAGCCTGGCTGTGATCGCCGCCTTTGTCCTGGCGCTGCTGCCGCCACAGGGCAGCGCAAAGGCGCTCGGCGTCTCAGCAGTGCGCTTTGGCGCAACTTGTGGCGATTTCTCGCTGATGGTGGCCATCACAGGCACGACAGATGATGGCGGCGGCTTCGATCGCTTCCGCTACTTCATCTTCGATGGGAACGGCAAGAAGCTCTATCAAGAGGATGCGCTGCGGCAAGTTGGCGTGACTATCGGCTCGCAGGTGATCAACATGAGCTACGACAATGACGGCGTGGACGGGCCGCCGACCAAGAACCCGATTCGCCTGCAAATCCTCGACCTCAACAGCAGCGGCAATCCGACTGCGATCCTGCAGGACGAGAGCTTCAATGCATCGTGCTTGCCGCCTGAAAGCCCTGTCACCATCACAGAGAATTTCCGCCCTGTGCCCTTTTTGAAGGCCTTCTTCATCGGCGAGACGCCGCTCTACCGCGCGCCAGGGCGCGATCCGATGGACCTGAAGATCGTGGCGGGCAAGGAACACTACGCCTTCTACCGCTCGCCTGATTCGCAGTGGATCGCCATTGATGTGAGCGGCCAGCAGTTGATGTGGGTGCCTGTGGCAGTTGTCTCGGTGGAACTCAATCGTTTGGGCTTCCCGCCGAGCCGCATTGATGGCAGCGACCCTGCCAAAGGCTTGACGACCATCACGGCGCCAACAATCAGCCCAATCATCATCGCGCCGATAGGGCAACCTGCAGGCTCCGCTTTGGTCACCACGCGCTTGCGCCTGCGCAGCCAGCCATCGCTGCGCGCACCATTGCTGACGGTCATCCCGCGCAACGAGACTGTGTTCGTCTACGGACGCAACGCTGCAGGAACCTTCATCCGCGTGCAATACAAGGACTTGCTCGGCTGGGTCTCGACTTGCTGCGTCAGCCTGATCGACACACGCCTCGATCTCTTGCCACGCCTGGAGTGAGCCAAGGCGCTTGGACGCTGCCCGTGTCGGGCAGCGTCCAATGCAGTTGACTGCCCGCGCTGATTTCAATACAATAACTGCAAGGCATATGAATGAAGTTAGAAGCGGGCATGGCAGGCGATCTTCGCGCACAGCACAAAGCTCAGCTGAGAGAAGCTTACGCGCTCATCAAAGCGGAGCGCTGTGCTGAGGCCTACGAGCTGATCGCGCCCGTCTTAGTGCAGCAGCCTGACTATATGGACGCCTGGTGGCTGGCTGCGCACGCCGCGCCCAATTTGCGCCTCGCCATGGCCGCTTGCCAGAAAGTGCTAGCGCTCAAGCCCGATCACGCCCAAGCGCAGCTGATGCTGGAAGAATTGCGCCGCCGCGCCGCCATTGAAGCGCACTTAGGCTCGCAAGAGAAGCTGCGCCGCCGCACAGCGCAGCCACGCGCAAGGCCGCGCCGCACGCTCTTCTGGATTCTGCTGATCGCCGCGCTGATTGTCTTCCCTGTAGCTGCGCTCTCGATCCTCGCTGTGACCACAGGCGAGACGCTTGGCTTGCCTATTGGGCAGTTCTTCAGCTTTGAGCAAGATGTGCCGTTCGTGGCGCTCATCGCTGCGAACGACTCAGGCTCGTTTGGCACGCCTTCCAAAGTCGTACGCGTCGGCACGCTGCCCATTGGCGCAAGGCATGCTTATCGCTTCAACGTGCCGCGCGGCAATACCATGCTCTGGCTGGAGGTCGATTTCAGGCTGACAAGCTCGGATCAGCCGCCCTATGACGCCATCCGCCTGCTCTTGCCCACTGGCGCCCTGCAGCCGCCGCGCGATTCGGTCGAGGCGCCTAAGACCATCACCTACTACTTGCCCTTTCCTGGCGTCTACACGCTAGAGCTGATCGGCAAGCCGAGCGCCAAGAGCTTCTACAGGATCAGCTTCGTGTTGCTGGATATAGGCGATGCGATCAGATAGGCTGTTGCTATAGCGCCTGACGGCTGCTATAATGCGATCTGGAACATTCTCTAGACCGTCAAGCCTTGCGTTCGGCTTGCTCTGGTGACATGGAAAGGCGGATAGGAACGCGATGAGCTTAGCTAAAGAAGAAAAAGCGGAGATTCTGAAAACATTCGGGCGTCATGAGCGCGATACAGGCTCGCCTGAGGTGCAGATCGCCATTCTCACAACGCGCATCAGCCAGCTGACCGAGCATCTGAAGGCGCACAAGCATGACGAGCATTCACGGCGCGGGTTGCTCAAGTTGGTCGGCCAGCGCTTGCGTCATTTGAAGTATCTCCATCGGCGCGATCCTGAAGCCTACAAGGCGATCATTGAACGCCTGGGCCTGCGCGACTACGTGCGGCGCTAACAAGAGGCTAGAGCGGTTGAGATCGCGCCAAAGGTGCGATCTCACACTATCTTTTATAGGCGCATTGCGATGCGCCATTTCGCATTGGTACGCTCAGAGACTTTTCTGAAGGAGTTACTCCCAACCTATGAGCAACGGCGAATCACCTACCAGTCATCGGTTTTCAGCCATGCTCGGTAAGGAAGAGATCGTGATCGAGACGGGCAAGCTTGCCATGCAGGCAGGCGGCGCCGTCACTGTCCAGCTCGGCGATACGGTCATCCTTGCCACAGCCACGATGAGCAAAAATGTCCGCGAAGGTGTTGATTTTTTCCCACTGACCGTTGAATATGAAGAGCGGCTCTACGCCGCTGGCCGCATTCCTGGCTCCTTCTTCCGCCGCGAAGGCCGCCCAGCCGAACAAGCTATCCTGACCAGCCGCGTCACTGATCGCCCGTTGCGTCCTTTGTTCCCCAAAGACCTGCGTAACGAAGTCCAGATCATCATCACAGCGCTCAGCCACGATCAAGAGCACCTGACTGATATGTTGTGTATCATCGGCGCTAGCGCCGCGCTGATGATCTCGAACATCCCTTGGGATGGCCCAGTTGGCGCTGTGCGCATCGGCTTGATCAACGGCGAGCTTGTCGTCAACCCGACCTTCTCGCAGATGGTCAACAGCGATCTTGACCTGCGCGTGGCAGGCACCAAAGATGCCATCATCATGGTCGAGTGCGGCGCCAACGAAGTTGATGAAGCCACTGTGGTGCGTGCCTTAGCCTTGGCGCACCAAGCCATGCAGCCCGTCATCGCCCTTCAAGAGGAGATGCGCGCTAAGCTCGGCAAGCCGAAATCGGAATATGTGCCTGCTAAGCCGAACACAGAGCTGATAGAGCGCGTGCGCACGCGCGCGGCCAGCCAGATCGCCAATATCATCGCCCAGTACACCGATCGCGACTCGCGCGCTGCGGAGCTGGGCGATCTGCGCGAGGAGCTCATAGCCGAGTATAGCTCGCCGCTTGAGGCCGCTGCTGAAGCCGCTGCCTACAGTCCCCAGGAGATCATGGCCAGCTATGAGGACGTGGTGGCTGAAGAAGTGCGCCGCCGCATCCTTGAGGAAGGTATCCGCCCTGACGGGCGCACAGCCACGGAGATTCGCCCGCTTTACGCTGAGGTCGGCTTGTTGCCGCGCGTGCATGGCTCAGGGCTGTTCCAACGCGGCTTGACGCAAGTGTTGAGCGTGGTCACGCTCGGCACGCCCGGCGATGTGCAGCAGCTTGATGGACTCGATCCTGAGAGCGAGAAGCGCTACATGCATCACTACAATATGCCGCCCTTCGCCAGCGGCGAGACCAGCGCGCTGCGCGGGCCGAAGCGCCGCGAGATCGGGCATGGCGCCCTGGCTGAGACAGCGCTGCGCTATGTGATCCCTGATGAGGACGTCTTCCCTTACACCATCCGCGTGGTGAGCGAAGTGCTTTCCAGCAATGGCAGCACCTCAATGGCCTCAGTCTGTGCCAGCACCTTGGCGCTCATGGACGCCGGCGTGCCGATCCGCGCGCCTGTGGCAGGCATTGCCATGGGCCTGATCACTGACGGCGAGCGTTACACGATCTTGACCGATATCCAAGGCTTGGAAGATCACATTGGCGACATGGACTTCAAGGTCGCAGGCACTGCCAAAGGCATCACGGCCTTGCAAATGGACTTGAAGATCAAAGGCGTCTCGGATGCGATGATGGCCGAGGCGCTTGAGCAAGCGCGCCAAGCGCGCCTGAAGATCCTAGAGGTCATGACCGCTGTCATCAGCGAGCCGCGCAAGCAGCTCAGCCGCTACGCACCGCGCATGCTGGTTACCAAGATTGACGTGGATAAGATCGGCGCGCTGATCGGCCCAGGCGGCAAGAATGTGCGCGGATTGCAAGATAAGTACAACGTCAAGATCGACATCCAGGAAGATGGCACGGTCTACATCTCTTCTGAGCTCGGCGCCAATGCCGAGAAAGTGCTGGAGATCGTCCAAGGCATGACCGAAGACGCTGTGCCAGGCGCCATCTACACAGGGCGTGTCACCCGCATTGAGCCGTACGGCGCTTTTGTGGAATTCTTGCCCAACAAAGAAGGGCTAGTCCACATCAGCCAGCTCTCAGATCGGCGTATTGAGAACATCGAAGACGAGATCGCTATCGGCGATGAGCTGATGGTCATGGTAACGGCTATCGATCCGACAGGCAAGGTGCGTTTGAGCCGTCAGGCTGTGCTGGAGGGCTGGACGCTTGAGGAGGCGCGTGAGCGCGACCGCGGCCTGCGGCCGAGCGGTGGCGGGCGTGGCGGTTCGGAGCGAGGCGGTTCAGAGCGCGGCGGCGGACGTGGCAGTTCAGAGCGCGGCGGTTCAGAGCGCGGCGGCGGACGTGGCGGCCATTACAGCAGTGGCAGGCGCTAGTTCAAGGTATCAGCATGCAGCCTGCGCTCCACCTGCCTGGCTCGACGCATCCCGAGCTAACTTTCCGCCGCGTCACGGCCGAGGATCGGCGCGCCTTAGAGGCCATTGCCGCCCAGACTTGGGACGGCAACGACTACCTGATGGACGTCTTCGAGGCATGGATCGCCGATCCTGAGGGCATGTTCTATGCAGGTTGCTTGCCTGATGGGCGCTTGGCAGGCGCTGCAAAGCTGACTCGGCTTGGCGTCGGCGAGTGGTGGCTAGAAGGCATTCGCGTCGATCCGAGCCTGCGCGGCAAAGGCCTTGGGCGCGCTATTCATGCCTATGGCGTGGCCTTGGCCGAAGCCATGCATCGCGCAAGCGGCGAAGGCGCCGCTGAGGTGCGCTTCTGCACGGATGTGAGCAACGCGCCTGTGCATCGTATGGCGGCCGCTTTCCAATTCCGCCAAGTGGCGCAGTTTTGGCGCTACAGCGCGCCTGTACAGCCGAGTCAGGCGCGCGCTGAGATGTTTCGCCTAGGCACTTTGGAGCAATTGCCCGCTTTGCGCGCTTTTTTGGATAGCTCGCCACATTATGCCAACGCGCAGCAGAGCGCCATCGAGGCGCGCTGGCAATGCCGCCGCTTGAGTGACGCGCGCTTGCAAAGTTTGGTGGCGCAAGGCATGATCTGGTTGTGGCACGGCGCCGCGCAAGATTCAGCGCGCATAGACGGCGTCTTGATCGGCTATGTCGGCTCGCCTTATCGCAAAATGCCGCCTGAGTTCAACCTGACCTACCTTGACGCGCGTGTGGGCAAGTTGGCTTCCATAGCGCGCGACGCACGCGCCCTGGCTGCTACCTTCGGCGTGCCGAGCGCGCGGCACATGCTCTTGGCGCGCCCTGAGCGCTTGGTCGCCATTGAACAAGCCGGCTGGCGGCGCCCAAAGGACGATAGCGGCAAAGCCTGCCTGTTCAGCCGAACGCTCGGCACCGATAATCCCATCAGCTCGCAACCTTGAAAGGAACGCAAAATGCCTCGTACAACCTTGAACGACCGCATGCGCAAAGCGCGTATTCGCGAGCGCGAGCAACGCCGCTTGCGCGCTCAGATCGCGCGCCTGGAGCAAATCAGCGCAGCGCAGCTGCAAGCCTTGCAGCAAGTGGCCGCAGCCGCTGAAAAAGGCGCGCCGCTAGCGGCTGAAGACGTCGCCTATGCCCGCGATCTGCGCAAAATGGGCGCCGTCCGCCTGGTGGACGGCAAATTGATGCTCAGCCGCTTGGGCCGAGAGTACCTTGAAGATCTAAATAAGACGGAGTGAGCGCCATGGGAAAAAGTAAGTCAGCAGCTGATTCCCAGCCGAGGGATGACAAGCGACGCGACGCTGATATCCAGCCCGAGATTGATCTGCCGACCGAGACGCTAGCTGAGACCGAGAACTACACCGTCTGGGTCTCACAGGAGCCTGATGGCGAGATGCAATATCATCTTGAGCTTGGCACGGGCAACGTGACCGTCCACTTCTTCCAAGAAGAGTGGGATGAGTTCATCTCGCTCATGCGCAACATCATCAGTGAGCGTTGATGCGCGCTTTGCCCGAAGCGACCTGGCGTGCCGCTTTAGCTGAGCTGTTGCGCCATCTGCCGCCCAGCGGCAGCACCTTGCGCCTGCTCTACGTCGGCGCGCCTGAGCAAGCTGCCGCTGTGAGCGCGCTGCGCGCCGATCTGGACTTGCAGGTCTACGATCCGCGCGGTAGCGCGCCGCCTCAGCTTGAGGCGGCGCTTTACGATGCCTTGCTAGTACAAGGCGACCTATTGGCTGAGCCTGAGGCGTTCTTGCACACGGCGCTAGCGGCCTTGCGCCTAGGCGGACGCCTGATCATGCTGAACATGCTCGATGAGAGGCACGCAGCTGCGCAGCAGGCCATCTTAGTGGCGATGGCGCAACGGCTCGAGCGCATTGGCTACGTGCGCGTGTTGAGCGAACGCTTGCTCGATGGCGCTGCGCTCTTGAGCCGCGGCGAGCGCGCTTACACGCATCTCGGCACGCTGGAGCGCATCCAGCGCACTGCTGAGCGCGATCTGACGCCTGACCAGGCGCTTGCGCCAATGGACGCGGCAGCGTTGCTGGAGGCGCTGCGCGGCAACTTCATCTTTGTGTTGGCGCGGCAAGCGACGAATCGCCCGACCTGGGAGATGCCTGCGCAAGCCTGGCATGCCCTGACGTTAGTGGAAGGCGAGCAGGTCTGTTTACCCGTCTTCAGCGCTTTGCCGAAGGCCGTTGCCTTCATGCAGGCGGCGATCAAAGCGGGCGCCTTCAGCGGCGTGAACAAGATCGGCAAATTTGCCAAGAGCGCCGTGCAGGGCTGGCCGATCGCCTTCCTGCTCAATCCTAATTTCGATGCCTGGCAGCGTTCAGGGCGCTTTCAGCACGAAGGCGCGCCGCTCAAGCTCGATCCGCGCAGCGCAGTTGTTGGTGAGGAATAGGCGTGCCTTATTGACAGCTTGGCGGATTGTGCTATGATCCAAAGCGAGCTTCCGCGTAGCATTCTGCCCTGATCGGTTTTCCCAACCAGCCTACACAGGTAACAAACTCAGCTGCATAGCCTAGGGCTTGCTACTTCAAAAGCCCTTTTGACGAGACCCTAAGCCCTTCCAGAAAGTTTTATCAGAGCTACCACACTTCGGAGACGCGCGTACCTATGGATATCGCAGAACTGGAACAGCAGACGCTCGAGTCGCTCCGCGCCCTTGCCCGTGATGCTAACATTGCCGGCTACAGCCGCCTGAAGAAACCTGATTTGATCCTGCGCTTGCTGCGCGATAAGGCCGAGAAGCAAGGGCATGAATTGCGCGGCGGCGTCTTGGAGATCGTGGACGAAGGCATCGGCTTCCTGCGCTCTGAGCATTATTTGCCTGGCCCTGAGGATATTTACGTCAGCCAGGCGCAGATTCGGCGTTTTGGCTTGCGCACAGGCGATATGGTCATTGGGCAGGTGCGCCCGCCAAAAGAAAACGAGCGCTACTATGGCTTGCTGCGCGTTGAGGCCGTCAATGGCATCGATCCTGAGCTATCGCGCTCGCGCCCGTTGTTCGAAAACTTGACGCCGATCTTCCCCAACGTGCGCTTCAACCTTGAGACCAATCCGCGCATCCTTTCGACGCGCCTGATTAACCTGATCGCGCCCATCGGCAGAGGTCAGCGCGGCTTGATCGTCTCGCCGCCAAAAGCAGGCAAGACGACTGTGCTGAAGGAGATTGCCAACGCCATCAGCCGCAATTATCCCGATGTCCACTTGATGATCGTCTTGATTGGCGAGCGGCCTGAGGAAGTGACCGATATTGACCGCTCGGTCGAGGCTGAGGTCATCAGCTCGACCTTCGACGATCCTGTCACTAACCATGTGCGCGTGGCAGAGATGGCTCTGGAGCGCGCCAAGCGCCTTGTGGAGATCAAGCGGCACGTGGTGATCCTGCTCGATAGCATCACGCGCCTGACGCGCGCCTATAACCTGACGGTGCCGCCTTCAGGGCGCACCTTGACTGGCGGCTTGGACCCGTCGGCGCTCTATCCGCCTAAGCACTTCTTCGGCGCGGCGCGCAATGTGGAAGAAGGCGGCTCGCTGACTATCGTGGCCACCTGCCTTGTGGACACGGGCAGCCGCATGGACGACGTGATCTACGAAGAGTTCAAGGGCACGGGCAACATGGAGCTGACGCTCAGCCGTCGCTTGCAGGAACGGCGCATCTTCCCAGCTTTCGATATCGAGAAGTCGTCCACGCGGCGTGAAGAACTGCTGCTCGGGCCAGACGTCTTGGCGCGTGTGTGGACAATGCGGCGCATGATCAGCCAGATGATCGCCGATCCGCCAAACGGCGCAGGCTTGGGCTTGGTCGGCGCCATGGAAGCTTTGATCAGCCGCTTGCGCATGACCGAGAGCAACGAGGAGTTCCTGGACTCGCTCGAGAAAGGCTGAGCGCGCAGCCAGCTGATGGCCGGCAGTGCCGACCGTTGTTTTTGCCCACTGGGCTGCCTTGCGGCACAATAAAGCCCGTTTGTGCAACTTCACAGAGCATTCCTTCGGAGGAATCGGGATTTCCTATGGACTTAATGGAATATCAGGGCAAGCAGTATTTTGCCCGTTACGGTATCCCTGTTTCGGCGGGCGGCATTGCCGATAGCGTGGATGAGGCTATTGAGCAAGCTGAGCGCATTGGCTATCCTGTTGTGGTCAAGGCGCAGGTCATGATCGGCGGGCGTGGCAAGGCGGGCGGCATCAAGCTGGCTCAAAATGCTGACGAAGTGCGCTTCCATGCGGGCAACATCTTAGGCATGGATATTCGCGGTCATGTCGTGCGCCGTTTGTGGATCGAGCGCGCAGCGCAAATCGCCAAAAGCACGACGCGCTTCCATGCCAATGGCGAGCCGAAGGCGGAAGAGTTCTACGCGTCTTTTGCGCTCGATCGCAGCGCTAAAAAGTATCTGGGCATGCTCTCGGTTGAAGGCGGCGTTGAGATCGAGAGCGTGCCCGACGAACTGATCGCCAAAATTCACGTCAATCCAATCTTCGGCTTGAGCGAGGCGGATTGCCGCGCCTGGATCGCCGCGGCTAATCTGCCGCAAGCGGCGCGCGAAGGTGCCTTGAGCGTGCTGATGGCGCTCTACCGCTGCTATACCGAAGGCGATTGCGAGCTGGCTGAGATCAATCCGCTGATCCTGACCACAGACGGGCGAGTGCTTGCCTTAGATGCCAAAGTGACGCTGGATGACGCGGCGCACGACCGTCATCCTGAATGGGCGGACTTCGAAGCGGCGACTGTGGCTGCAGGCGATAGCCGCGAGGCGCTGGCTAAGGAGAAAGGCTTGCAGTACGTCGGCTTGGAAGGCAACGTCGGCATCATCGCCAATGGCGCCGGCTTGGCGATGTCCACAGTAGATATTGTGAAGCAGGTTGGCGGCGCGCCTGCCAATTTTCTGGATATCGGCGGCGGCGCCAGCGCTGAGGTGATGGTCAACGCGCTGACGGTCATCAACACTGATCCGAACGTGCGCGCCATTTTCATCAACATTTTTGGCGGCATCACGCGCTGCGATGAAGTGGCGCGCGGCATCATCGAGGCGATCAAGCGCATCACGCTCAACGCGCCCATTGTGGCGCGCATCGATGGCACCAATGCGGCTGAAGGGCGCGCTATTTTGCAAGCCAACGAATCCGAGAAACTCATCATGTTGCCAGATATGCTCAGCGCCGCTCGCAAAGCGGTCGAGATCGCAGGAAAGTAGGCAAGCTCATGGCAATCTTCGTGAACGAGAACACCAAAGTGGTGGTGCAAGGCCTGACGGGCAAGCAAGGGCAGTTCTACGGGCTGCGCAACCGCGCCTATGGCACGAAAGTGGTCGCGGGCACCAATCCGAAGAAGGCAGGCACGGATGTGGAAGGCATCCCGATCTTCGCCACAGTCGCTGAGGCCGTCCGCGAGACGGGCGCGAATGCTGCCTTCGTGATCGTGCCTGCTATGGCTGCGGCTGCGTCAATCCTTGAGGCGGCTGAAGGTGGTATCCCTTTCATCGTCTGCGTGACCGAGCACATTCCCACACACGACCAGGCGCGTGTTTACAACCGTTTGAAGCACGACTATCCGCACGTGCGCCTGCTCGGCCCGAACTGCGCGGGCATTCTAGCGCCGGGCAAGTGTAATATCGGCTTCACGCCGACTGAGGTTGCCATGCCAGGCTCAGTCGGCATCGTCAGCCGTTCAGGCACGCTGGCCTACCAAGCGCTCTACGAGCTGACGCAGAGCGGCATCGGGCAAAGCACTTGCGTCGGCATCGGCGGCGATCCTGTGCCTGGCACCAGCTTCATCGATGCGCTTGAGGCTTTCCAAGCCGACCCTGAGACGGAAGCTATCGTGATGATCGGCGAGATCGGCGGCTCAGCTGAAGAGGAAGCGGCTGAGTACATCAAGGATCACGTCACTAAGCCTGTGATCGCCTATATCGCGGGCATGGAAGCACCGCCTGGCAAACGCATGGGGCACGCCGGCGCGATCATCTCACGCGGCAAGGGCACAGCCAAAGGCAAGACGGAAGCGCTCAAAGCGGCCGGCGCGCTGGTGGCCATGAATCCAACAGAGATCGGCGGTTTGGTCAAGCAGGCGCTAGGGCGCTAGGCGCCTATTCGTAGGCCTGCGCGGCGAACTCGCGGTTATCGCAAGCGGGCGCGAGCGGTAGATTGGCATTCTGCCAGCGCTGCAGGCGCGCCCGAGCGCGCTTGAGCAGGCGTTTCGGCTCGGCGCGCTCAGGCAGGCACGCCTCAGCTTCCTCAAGCAGCTGCGCAGCTTGGCACAACGTGCGAACATCGTCTAGCAGCAAGGCGCCTAGCGCCAAGGCAAGGCGGCCTTGCAAGGCTTGATCGCCGCGTTGATAGGCCAGATGTAACGCCCTGCGGTAGTAGCGCGCTGCTGCGTCGCAATCTCTGAGCAGATGGTGCGACTCTGCCAGCTGCATCAGCGCCTCAAGCTCAGCTTGGCGATCCTGACTTTCATGTGCCAAGAAGAGCGCGCGGTTGTAGTACTCAGCGGCGCGTTGCGGCTGATTCATGGCTGCGTAGGCATGCCCGATCTGCGCAAGCGCGTTGCGCTCAGCTGCTAGCTGAGCGTAGCGATGAAAGATAGCCGCAGCTTGCTCAAACATCAGAATGGCCTCGTTAGGCTTGCCGAGCGCCAAGTAGTGCGCGCCGAGCTGCTCTAGTGCCTGCCCAGCGCCGAGCCAATCTTCATCGGCGCGCAGCTGCTCAGTTGCGCGGCTCAGTTGCGCCAACTTCGCCTCAGGATCGCTCAGCTGAGCAGCTTCCGCCAACAGCGCTCGCCCACGGGCTGACTCAGCCGTGGTCGGCGCGGCAGGCCTCAATGGCAGCCTGTCACTTTGTTCAGACTCATCTTCATCGACGATTAGCGGCGCCTTGGCGGCGACAGGCAAAGCAGGATCGGTCGGCGGCAGCTCGGGCAAGGTGTGCAGCGACACGGCACTTTGAGCTGCTGAGATGTGCGCATTGGGCCAAAGTGGCTGAACGACAGGCGTGGCGTCAGTCTCAGCGATAGGCGGCTCTTCAAGGTGCGGCTGCGTGGTCGCGCCGCTAGGTTGCGTCTCAGCAGTGACGGCAACTTGCGCCGTCTGCGTCTCAGCCAATGGCTCAGCTGTGCCGTGCAGGCGCGCAGCCAGCTGATCGAGCATGTCGAGCTCTGGGCGGAAGCCATAGGCGCCTAATGGCGCTAGCGCGGCCTTGAGCGTGGCCAGAGCCTGCGCATCGCCCTGTGCGGTTGCGTAAGCAGCAGCGCCGAGCAAGTTATCTAGCTCAGCGGCCAGGTGCGCGCGCTCGCTGGAAGCCGTTGCATAGCTGAGCGCGGCGCTCAAGGCGCGCTGTTCTAGCGGCTCAAGGCGCTTGTTATTGCGCAGATAGGTCAGGGCGTAGCGTTGCACGGTTTCATGCACGCTGAAGACGCTTTGGTGGTGCACGAACGCCTCACGCACCAAGCCACGCGCCACTAGCGTGCGCATCAGGCTGATGACCTGCGGCGGCGGCACACGGCTTGCCAGGCTCAGGAAAGGCACAGTGGCGCTGCCTGTGAAGGTCGTGGCCAGCACGAGCAGCAAGCCTTGCAAAGGCGCGCTGAGCTGCTTGAAGGTGAGCGTGAGGACAGCTTGCTGCGCTTGGCGGCTCTCAGTGTACTCCAACGCTTTGCGTAGCTCAGCGGGCGTCATACCATCTGTGGCTACTAAACGACCGAGCAGCTCGAGCGTGAGCGGCGAACCGTCCAGGCGCTGAATCAGCGCATCCAGATCGGCCTTGTGCGCGTTTGAGTCGCTGATGCCTGCATAGAGCCTGAGCAAGGCTTGTGCCTCGCTCGGCGCGAGCGGCTCCAAGGCGAAGGTCTGCCACGCGCCATGGCCACGCTTGGCGTTGGTCAGCACAGTTGGCACATTCGGCGCGCATAGTGATAGCACTTCTGCCACAGCCGCTAGGTACAGCCGTCCGTCCAAGATGATGAGCGGCTTCTCGGCTGTCAGCACAGCCCGCAGACGCTCAGCGGCCTGGCTGCGCCCTTGTGTATCTGTTGCGTAGGTATCTATACCGTAGGCGCGTCCCAGCCGCGCCATCAGATATGCCGCGTCGTCTTCAACCACATCCAGCCACAGCACACCACCAGGCTGCGTGTGGCTGTATGCCGTTGCCAGGACAGCGGCCAGCGCCGTCTTGCCCAGACCTTCCGCGCCTGTCAGCAGCGCACAGCCGCCTTGCTTCAGATGCGCGTTGATCGCCGCCAACTCACGGTTGCGACCGATGACCTGGGCAGGCGCGTGCACTGGCAGCAGGCGCGCCTCACGAATCGGCTCACGGTGCGGTGGAAAAGTTTTTTCGGGCTCCAAAGCGCCTTTGCCTCACAAATGCAAGGGAAACCATCTCAACAGCCGTGTAAGCCAGTATACGCCATTTACACAGGATGCGCCAACTGCTTGCCAAGCGCGCCTGCTCAGCGTTAGACTCAGCGCTCAGCCCATACACCTGGAATGAACGTGCCCGTGATCACCTTCCACATGCGCGCCGCGCGCCAAGCGCTGTTCCTATTTGCTCTGATCGCTATCTTCGCTTTGTTTGTACGCCTGTGGCATATCGAGCGCGAGAGCTTCTGGGCGGATGAAGGCTGGACGATGCTCCTTGCCAAAGGGCCGAGCTTGGCGCAAGTGGCGCAGACTATGGCTGAAGATCAACATCCGCCGCTGTACTTCATGCTGATACGCCTGTGGATGGACGTCTTTGGCGATAGCGTGTTCATGACGCGCCTGCTCTCGACCTTCTGGTCGTTGATCGGCCTGGCGGCGGTCTATCGGCTCGGCGCAGATTGGTTCTCGCCTGCCGCAGGCTTGGCCGCCGCTTTGCTCCTGGCTCTGACCGATAATGAGATCATGTTGGCGCGCGAAGTGCGCCATTACACCCAGCTTGCGGCACTTGCGGCGCTCTCAGCGCTCTTTTACCTGCGCTACGCGCGCCAACCGCGCCCAAGCAGCGGATTCGCCTGGCTGTTGAGCTCGATCGCCTTGCTCTACACGCACTATCTCGGCGTGCTGCTGATCGCCGTCCAGGCCCTGCATACGCTTTTGATCGTGCGGCCGTGGCGCCGCCTACCTGACCTGTTGTTCCGCTTCGCCGCGCTCGGAATAGCTTTCTTGCCACAATTCGGCGTCTTTCTGATGCAGAGCAGCGTGCGCTATACCCGCCCGATCATCTTTCAGTCCACTTTGCCGAACACGCCTGAGACCTTCACCATGGTGCGCACCGACCTGATCGGCACGCACTTCGGCTTGACGGGCGCTTTGGCGCTGCTCGGCTTGGCCTACGTGACTTATCGCTTCGGCAAAGCGCACTGGCATTGGCGTCCGCTGCTGCCGACACTGCTTTTAGCGCTCTGGGTGTGCTTGCCAATAATGGTCATTATCGGAATTAACGAGCGCTTCCCGATCCTGACCACGCGCAATTTCCTGTTGGTGACGCCCGCGCTGGCCATCTTGATCGGCCATGGCCTGCTGAACCTGGATCAGACGGCACGACGCATCATCCTGGCTGCGCTGATCTTCGTCAATCTGACGACCATCGACGCCTATCATATCAAGCCGCCATGGCGCCAAGTGGCACAAACCTGGCTCACCTATCGCCAAGCTGATGAGGCGCTCCTGATGGATATCTGGGTCGACGATTTCGCGCTGCGCTACCACATCGGGCAGGCGCTGAAGACGCCACCCGAGCAATTGCCGCTCATCTCGCTGCCCGCATGGCGCGAAACCTACCGCGAGTTCTTCTTCGCCCAGCTGCAGGCTTACCTCGAGCCGCGCGAAGCCTTCTGGCTGATCTATTGGGGAAAAAACGAAGACGGCTTGCTGGACTTCTTGCCTGAGCGCGGCTTTGTGCGCACAGCCGAGCTGACTGCTATGCACTACGATAATGTCATCTATCTATGGCGCTATGAGCGACCGCCGCAGGCGCGGCTAGCGACCTTTGGCGATCTGTTCGCGCTAGAGCGCGCTGCTGTGGCCCGTCAAGATCAGACAGTGCGCGTGACGCTGCTGTGGCAAGCGCTGCGCGCGCCAAGCCTTGATTACAGCGTCTCAGTCTTCCTTCTGGATGAAGGCGGACGGCTTGTGGCGCAGCATGACAGCTCGCCGCTAGATGGCAACGCGCCGACTTCGGCTTGGCAGCCAGGCGCTCTCAAGTTTGATGCGCATCGCATCGCCTTGCCAGCAGATTTGCCAAGCGGCACCTACACGCTTGGTATCAAAGTCTACTGGTATGCCAATCCTGTGCCATTGCGCGTGGACGAGTCTGAATATTTTGCGCTCAGCGCGCTGCGCCTGCCCTAGCCAATGCCGCGCAGCTGCCTGCCGCCGATCAAGTGCCAGTGCAGGTGGAAAATCGCCTGCCCGCCTTCTCGGCCGACATTAGTGACAAGGCGATAGCCGCGCTCAGCAATGCCTTGTTGCCGCGCGATGTGTGCAGCGATCGCGATCAGGTGTCCGATCAGTGGCGCGTGTTCAGCCGTGACTTCAGCGGCGCTAGCGATGTGCAGACGCGGCACGATCAGCACGTGCACGGGCGCGATCGGTGCAATATCTCGGAAAGCGACCGCACGCTCATCCTGATAGAGCATGGTTGCAGGCGCTTCGCCGCGAATGATCTGGCAGAAAATGCAATCAGAGTGCTGCATGGCGCTTCTCTAGGCATTGACGGCTGTGACACGGAAGATTCTTGGCAGGCTTTCGCCTGGCGCGAGTTCACGGCGCGGCGTCGCCGCACTGACCTGCACATAAGGCGCCACTAGCGCGTAAGTCGCCTCGCTGATGATCACCTGGCCGCCTGGCGCTAGCTCTTGCAAGGATTTGGCGATCTGCACGGTCTCGCCAATGGCAGTGAATTCCTTGCGCCGTGGGCTGCCCACATTGCCAAGCACAGCCAGGCCTGTGTGAACACCGACACCATATTCAAGGCGCTGATCGGGCGGCAAGGTCTGGTGCAGCGCGCTCACACCTTCAAGCAGTTTGAAGGCAGCGCGCACTGCCTGCAAGGCGTGATCGGGCATTGGATTGAACTGGGTGTTGAACAGCCCGACGGCCGCATCGCCCATGAATTTATCCACAATGCCGCCAAAGGCTTCAATGGCGCTGCTGCTGACAGCTAGATATTGATTGATGACGAGCATCAGCGCCTCAGGCGCCAAATGCTCACTGAAGGCCGTGAAGCCGCGCACATCGCAGAACAAAATGCTGATCTCGCGCTCGACGCCGCTGAGCTCCAGCGTATCTATCGCCTGCAAGTTATCTGCAGTTGGCAGGTAGCGCCGCACTGCGCTCAGCATCGCTTGCTGCTGCTTGAGCGTGGTCAGATCCTCCAGCACAATAGCGACGCCTTGTGTCGTCTGCGCCTCATCGCGGAATGGGCTGAGCCGCAAGTTCAAATTGACCTGGCCGCGCCGCCCTAGAATCGGCTCAACTTCAACCACCTGCTGACGGTTGCGCGTGCGCACTTCTGCCACAAGCTGCTGGAAGCCTTCGTAGAACGTCGGCAGGACTGCCCAAAGCGATTTGCCTTGCGCATAGTGCCGCTCAATATCTAGGATGCGCGCCGCTGCCTCGTTGATCAGCATGACCACGTCGTTCTGATCGGCTGCGATGATGCCGCTGCCAATTGAGCCGAAGATGTTTTCCATGAAATCGCGGATCGCAGTCACCTCGGCCAGAGCAGCGCGCAGGCTATCAAACAGGCGCGCATTCTCTATGGCGATGGCCGCTTGATTGGCAAAGGTATAGACCAAGTGCTGCTCTTGCAGCGTGAAAACAGCCTCTTTTGTGCGGTTATCCACGTAAATAGCGCCAATGACCTGTCCTCTGAGCTTGAGCGGCACGCATAGCAAGCTGCGCAGGCTCAAATCGAAGACGCTCTCTGAGTCGGCAAAGCGCGGATCGGCTTGTGCGTTCACGGTCAGGATTGGCTCGCCAGTGCGAATGACTTGCTCTAGGGCTGTGCGGCTGACGCGCATCTCGTCGGCTTCTAGGTCGTTTTGGTTGATCTTGCGCGCCACACTGACCACGAACTGCTGGCTGTTCGTCGCGTCCTGCAGCATGATCAGGCCGCGCTCAGCGCCTGTGAGCGCCACGACCGTATCTATGACTTCGTTCAGCGCCTGATCCAGGCTGCGCTTCGAGTTGATGATCTGGCCTGTGCGCGCCAAATGGCCCAATTGCGCCAGCTCAGTGTGGCCATCAGAAGCGCGTAGCGAAAAGGCGTACAGATCGTAGCTGAGCTGTTCAAGCGCCTGCAGCGGCTCAAGCGGCAAGTCGATCTCGCGCTGTGCGATCAGCTCGCGCTGCGCATGCAGCGCCTGCAGCATCTCCTGCGTCAGCAGATGCAGCCGCTGTAGCTTTTGACGCAGGCTCTCAGGTTGGCTTGGCTGGGCTGCGCTTGCCATCAAAGCGTATCCTTGCGGTAGAAGCGGTAGATGTGAATAGGCTCGCGCCGATTCTTGACTGAAATTTCTTCCTCGCAGCGCAAAGTTAAGCCTGGAATTCGTTGCAGCACGTCAGCGCAAGCGCAATAGGTCGCCTCGCTGAGCACGATCTCGCCATCTTGCGCGTTTTCAAGCAGCCGATGCGCCGCATTGACCGAATCGCCGACCGCAGTGAACTCGCGGCGCGTCGCGCTGCCAACGTTGCCCAAAGTGGCCACGCCGCTGTTGATGCCAATTCGGAAATAGCGCGCGCCTGCAGGCTCGCCTAGATGCCTGTAAAGCGCGCAGAAACCTTCTGCCATCTCGAGCGCAGCCAGCACAGCCCGCAAGGCATGATCTTCGCTTGGATTCAGCTGTGTGTTGAACAAACCAAGTATCTCATTGGCCATGTACTTATCGATCACGCCGTTCTGCTGCGTGATCGCATCGGCCGCGACTGTCAGATAGCGATTCAAGTACGCCATCAGCTCTTGCGGCGCCAAGCGCAATGGATGCCGCTTGAAATCGCGCACGTCCACAAAAAGCGCAGTGATCAGGCGCCGCTCGCCGCTCAGGCCCAGTGCCTCAATGCTGCGAATGTTATCGACCATCGCAGGCGTCAGATACTTGCGCACAGTCTCCAGCTGCCTCTCGCGCTGCTTTTGTTCCGTCAAATCGTCGACCACGATCGCCACGCCTTCTATATCAGCATCGGCATTGCGCAGCGGGCTGAGACTGACACTCAGGTTGAGCCTGCCGCGGCCAGGCACCTCACAGTCTACCTCAGCCGCCTCCAAGATGCCTTCCTCGCGCACTGCCTGAAGCGTCTCAGGCGGAATTAACTCCCAGACTTGCCATAGCGGCTTGCCAAGGCAATCAGCGGCTCTCAAATTCAGTGTGCGGCAAGCCGCAGGATTCATGGTCGTGATCCTGCCCTCGGCATCAGTCGTGATCACGCCGCTGGCAATCGAGTCGAAGACGTTGCTGAGCAAATTGCGCATCGCCGTGATGTTAGCAAGGCTCGCCTGCAGATTCTCGTACAGGCGCGCGTTCTCAATGGCCACAGCCGCCTGATTGGCAAAGTTCTGCAGCAGCTGCAGCTCCTGATCGGCGAAAATGCCCGACTTGATGCGATTATCGGCGTAGATCACGCCTGTGACCGTCTCTTTGAGCAAGAGCGGCACGCACAGGATGCTGCGCAAGCCATGCCGAATGATGCTCTGTTGCGAATCGAAGCGCGCATCGCTGCCCGCGTCCGTCGTCACAATTGGCACGCCCGTGCGCGCCACATCCGCCACGATTGTGCGGCTGATGATGAATTCGTTCTCCAGCAGCGTGCGATGCTCGATGTTGCGTGCCACCTTGAATTCCAGCTCGCCTGTCTCTGGATCGCGCAGCATCAAGTAGCCGCGCTCAGCGCGCGTCAGCTTGATGACTGTATCCATGACTTCATTGAGCACGTCGTTCAGGTCGAGCGTGGAATTGATCAGCTCGGCTGTGCGCCCGAGCGCGCGCAGGCGATCGATCTCGCGCGTCACGCGCTCATGCTCGTTCAGCGCGCTCTCCAGCTCGGCCCGCAAACGCTGAAAGTGATTCAGCGTGCCAGGCGGCAAACTCATGCCGCGCCGCTGCAAAATGGCGCGCTGCTGCCTGAACTGCCCTTCTAGCGCATCCACCACGCGGATCAAACGCTGCAGTTCAGCCGTCTCAGCTGTGCGGACAGTGCTGGTTATTTCGGCCATAGAGCGCATCCCCAAGTCTCATGCGCTCTAGTATAGCACAGCTGGCCCAGAGTCACCTAAAGGCACGCTGAGGCGTGCTATAATTGCTGTGCGCGTTCGCCAATCAGGATGTGAGCATGTTGCTGAGCCGTATTGCGCCTGTTTATCGCCGCGATGTGCCACGCGTGGCCTTGTTCGCCTTGCTGATCGGCGCAAGCGCCGCCGCCTTGATCGATCATCCTGGCTACACCGACGCTTTCTATTACTATAACGCGGCGCAACGCATGGCGAACGGGCTCGGCATGACTGACGCCAACATCTGGACGTACATCGGCGCGCCCGCAGGCCTGCCCATTCCAAGCCATCTGTATTGGCAACCGTTATCGTCCATCATTGCCTTCGGCGGCTTGAGCCTGTTCGGCATTCACTTCGGCGCAGCGCAGATCGCTTTTTTGCCGCTCTACGCGCTGATAGCAGTGCTGAGCTACGCGCTCGGCGCCTTGTTAGGCAAATCGCGGCGTGTGGCCTGGCTTGCCGCACTGCTGACCATCTTTAGCGGCTATTACTTTCCATATTGGTTCACCACTTCGACCATTGCGCCGTTCGGCGCCTTCGGCGCGCTCAGCTTGCTGAGCATGGGCATCGGGCGCAAGCGGCGCGCTTGGGCCTGGTTCATCCTGAGCGGCGCCTGTGCTGCTTTGGCGCATCTAACGCGCTCAGATGGCCTGCTGCTGTTGATCGTCATGCTGATCGTGGCCCTTTGGCGCACGCCGCTGCGCAGCGGTGTGCCAATGGCACTGGCAGGCGCGCTCGCCTATACAGCTTTGATGGCGCCATGGTGGCTGCGCACCTTGGCGCTCACGGGCACGCCCTTGCCTGTGGGCGGCTTGGAGACGGCTTTCATGCGCAGCTACGACGAGATCGCCAACTATCCGCCGCAGATCAGCCTGAGCCATTTCCTGGACTGGGGGCTGGAGAACATCCTTGAGTCGCGCCTCAGGGCGCTTGGGATCAACCTGATGCGCTTTGTCGGCGAGCAAGGCATGATCGTCCTTGTGCCATTGATGCTCTTGAGCGCCTGGCGCAAGCGTATGGAGCCGATCTTGAGCGGCTTCTTGCTGTATGCGCCGCTACTCTTCGGCCTGATGACGTTGGTATTTGCTTTACCGGGCGCGCGCGGCGGCTTGTTCCATAGCGGCGCGGCGCTCCTGCCCTTCTGGGCAGCGCTTGGCGCAGTCGGGCTGCAGGACGTGCTGATCGAGGCTGCTCAGCAGCGCCGTTGGCGCTTGAGCCAGGCGAAGATCGTCTTTGGTGGCGCTCTGGCAGCTTGGGCGATCAGCCTGAGCTTGATGGTCTTCGCCAACAAGCGCGCCGATTGGAATCACAGCGGCGCTTTCTACCAAGCGCTCAGCTTGCCCAGCGAAGCGATCGCGATGATCAACGATCCGCCAGCGCTCTACTATTTCACAGGCATCATGAGCGTCGTCTTGCCCAATGCGCCGCCCAGCAGCATCAGCGACCTCGCGGCGCGCTACGGCGTGACGCACGTGGTGCTGGATCGCAACCACACCAAGCCTATGGAAACGCTTTGGCGCAGGCAAGACGTGCCCTTCTTTCTCGATCATCTCTATTATGACGGCAAGGTGCGCATCTACCGCGTGCGCACCCAAGGAGCCAGTCGTGAGGTCAATTGAGCGCCGCGCCGCGCTCTTCAGCGCACTGGCAGCGCTCGGCGCGCTCGGCTATCTGCTCGCAGCCCAAGCCAGCGGCGGACTCGGCTTTCCGCTAGATGACGCCTGGATTCATCATACTTATGCGCGTAACCTAGCGCAGACGGGCACGTGGTCGTTTGTGGCAGGCGTGCCGAGCGGCGGCTCGACTGCGCCGCTGTATACCTTGCTCTTGGCGCTCGGCTATTGGCTGAAGCTGCCGTATATTTGGTGGAGCGCGCTGATCGGCGCCTTCGCTGTGGCGCTGACGGCGATCTTCAGCGCGCGCTTGGCAGAGCGGTTGTTCCCAGAGGTGCGCGCTGTGGGCTGGTGGGTCGGAATGGCCATCTGCTGCGCATGGCACTTATTGTGGAGCGCGGTCAGCGGCATGGAGACAGCGCTTTTCGCCGCGCTAGTGGTCGTCGTCCTTGAAGTGGCGGCACGGCAGCTGCAGCCTGAGCTAGCGGCGCGCGCGCGCTTCAGCGGCGGCGCGGCGCTGGGCGCTCTGTGCGCGGCGCTGATCGCCACGCGGCCGGAAGGGATACTCCTGGCGGGCTTAATCGGCCTGACGCTGCTGCCTGCGCTGACTCAGGATCGCCGCGGCGCCGCGGCGTGGCTGATCGGCGTCTCAGTTTTTGGCGCGCTATGCCTTCTGCCATATCTTTGGCTCAACCTGAGCGTCAGCGGCGCGCTTTTGCCGAATACCTTCAGCGCCAAGCAGGCGCAATTCGCGCCGCTCTTGGCGCGCGGCGCGCTCAGGAATTTCATCGAGATGGCGCTGCCACTGACAGCAGGCGCGCAGATCGCCCTGAGCATCGGTGTGCTCTTTGGCGTGCGTGAGCTGTGGCGCAAGCACGAGCCGATCCAGCGCGCCTTCGCCATGCTGCCTTTGGCTTGGTCATTGGCGCTGATCCTGCTGTATGCGCTGCGCTTGCCTGCCAGCTATCAGCATGGGCGCTATGTGATACCTGCCCTGCCAACTTTCATCCTGATCGGCGTCAGCGGCACGCTGATCGTCCTTCAGCGCGGCGCGGCGCGGCGCCAAAGGCGCCTAGTGCGTATGATGACGCGCACATTGGCGGCGCTATGCTTGGTGCTCTTCCCGCTCTTCGCTCTGGTCGGCGCCAGAGTCTTCGCTGAGGATGTGCAGATGATCAACACGGAGATGGTGAAAGCGGCCCTTTGGCTGCGCCAACATGTGCCGCCTGATGAACTGCTGGCCGCGCATGATATCGGCGCAGTTGGTTTTTTCGCCAACCGTCCGCTCTTGGACGTGGCAGGCCTGGTCACGCCTGAGATCGTGCCGCTTTTCTACCAGCCTGAGGCGATCTTTGCGCTGTTGAGTGAGCGCGGCGTGCGTTGGCTGATGCTCATGCCCGATCAATGGCAATGGCTCTGGCAAGGGCGCGCCAAGACCTTCGGGCGCTACTTTTGCCGCGTCTACGATACGCAAGGGCGTATGGGCGGCACGCACATTTATCGCTTTGAGCCAAGCGGAGCGTGTCCAATCTGAGTGTACTTTGTGCAGGGCGAATTCCGATGAGCGAACAGACGCAAATCTTGCTCTTGAATGGGCCGAACCTGAACCTGCTGGGCAGCCGCGAGCCTGCAATTTACGGCGCGATGACGCTTGCCGAGATCGAGGCGCGAGCGGCGCGCCATGCGGCGCGCTATGGTGTATCGCTGCGCGCCATGCAGAGCAATCACGAAGGCGCGCTGATCGATGCCATTCACGAGGCACGTACATGGGCGCACGGCTTGATCATCAACGCCGGCGCCTACACGCATACCTCTATTGCTCTGCGCGATGCCATCAGCAGCGCCGCGCTGCCAGCTGTTGAGGTACATCTCTCGAACATCCACGCGCGTGAGCCGTTCCGCCATCATTCATACTTGGCAGCCGTTTGCCTTGGGCAGATTTGTGGCTTCGGCTGGCGCAGCTACCTGCTAGGCATCGACGCGCTGCTCGGGCATCTCGGCCTGTTGCCTGAGCCATGAGCACTGAATTTGCCGCCACAGGCTGAAAATGCTACGCTTTAGCTGTTACAGCTGAGTTAACACAGAAGGATGAGATAAGAATGGCAACGGGCGACTCACTGAATGGGCATGTGGAAGAAGGGCGTTCGGCCAATGGCACAGGGCGCAGCCTGCATCCGATCTTGCAGGCGGTCAACGATAGCATGCTGGAAGGACTCGGCCAATTGGCTGATTATTTCGGCTACAATCGCGTGATCGGCAAGATGTACGGCGCGCTCTTGCTCAGCCCTGAGCCGATGAGCCTCGACGACCTGGTCGAGCATCTGAGCGTCTCTAAGGCAAGCGTGAGCATGAATATGCGCATGCTGGAGAACTTAGGCGTCGTCCGCGAAGTCTGGGTGCGTGGCGACCGCCGCAAATTCTACGAAGCTGAGTCCGACTTTTGGAAGATTCTGACCAATGTGCTGGGCGCGCGCGAGCTGCGCGACGTCAATCAGGCGCTTGAAGTGCTGGAAGGCAATATCCAGCATCTGCGCGAAGCCATTCCGAGCATGGATCAAGCCGATCAGGCGCTGGCTAACTATTACGTCGGGCGCATTGACCAGATGAAGGATTTCTTCCGCTTCGCCAAGCTGATTCTGACCTCGATCCTTGAGCGCAGCCGCGACATCAACGTGAGCGACATCAAACGCATTGATATCGAATAGGTCACTATGCTGCTTGAAATGCTGCCAACTGACTTGCCGCCTTTGCGCGGCTTCCAACTCGGCGCGTTAGATGCAGGCCTGTACGCCTACTTCGGCAAGCCGACGCGCCCTGACCTGACTCTAGTGGCCAGCACAGCCGATTGCGCAGCAGCGGCTGTCTTCACCACCAATTTGGTCAAGGCAGCGCCTGTGCTGCTCGATCAGGCGCACTTGGCAACTGCGCCAAACGCCATACGCGCCGTGCTGATCAATACGGCTTCTGCCAATGCCTGCACAGGCGAGCGCGGCCTTGCCGATGCCGCACAATGCGCCGCTTGGGCAGCTGAGGCGCTCGCTTGCCGCGCCGAGCAGGTTCTGGTCATGTCCACAGGTGTGATCGGCACACATTTGCCAATGGCGCGCCTGCATGCGGGCATTCAGCAGCTCGCCGCGCAGCTGAGCGGCGCGCCTGAGGCTTGGCAAGCAGCCGCGCGCGCCATCATGACCACAGATACAAAGCCGAAGCTGGCTCATGCCACTTTTGGCCAAGCTGCGCTGATCGGAATCGCCAAAGGCGCAGGCATGATCGCGCCGAACATGGCGACCATGCTCAGCCTGATCGCCACAGACGTGCGCATCGC
>RFIM01000266.1 GCA_003695215.1 Chloroflexota bacterium | reverse complement strand
GCTTCGAGCGCCACTCGAGCGGGCTAGGGCTATCTTGGGGTGGCGACGTCATCGCCATCCGCGCGGCCGATGGGACGATCCTGGCGCGCTTCTTCTGCGACGCTTGGATCCGGACGGCGGCGTGGTCGCCTGTGTTGAAGCGCGTGGTGGCGGGCGATGCGGCAGGGCGCGTGCTGTTCCTGAGGTGGATCGAATAGGCCGCTATAGGGCTGCGCGTCAAGGGATCAGCATGATCTTGCCGCTCTGGCCGCTCATGAAGGTGTGGTAGGCTTGTTCGAAGTCGCCCATTGGGAAGGTGTGGGTGACCAAGCCATCTAGCTTCAGGGCGCCTGATTCGAGCAGGCCGCGGGCCTGATACCAGGTTTCCCACAGGCGCCTGCCGACGATGCCGCGGACGATGGCGCCTTTGAAGACGACGTGCGCGTTCAGATCGAAGGTGAAGGCGCCAGGCGCCAAGCCGAGCAGGGCTGCTTCGCCGCCTTCCTTGAGCGCAGCGAAGCCTTGGTCAATGGCGCTAGGCGCGCCAGACATCTCCAGGAGCACGTCCACGCCTTCGCCATGCGTGCAGGCGTGGATCGCAGCCGCCAAATCTTCGTGGCGCACATCCACGACGCGATCGGCGCCCATGCGGCGCGCTAAATTCAGGCGATAGGGGCTGATATCCGTGGCGATCACGGCGCGCGCGCCTGCAGCTTTGGCCACGGCAATGGCCATCAGGCCGACAGGTCCGCAGCCTGTGACTAAGACGAATTTGGCGGAGACATCCTGGGCCATGACGGTATGGACGGCGTTGCCGAGATTCTCCTGGATCACAGCGAGCGTCAGGGGCATCTCAGGCGGATTCTTCCAGACGTTCTGGGCAGGGATGGCGATGTATTCAGCGAAGCCGCCATCGCGATCCACGCCGATGATCTGCGTTTTCTCGCACAGGTGCGCGCGGCCTGTGCGGCAGAAATAGCAGGTGTTGCAGACGACGTGGCTCTCCAGCGAGACCTGATCGCCGATGGCGATGTGCTCGATCTCAGGCGAGCAGGCCACGACTGTGCCTGCGATCTCATGACCGACTACAAAGGGCGGCTTGAGTCGGCGTTGCGCCCATTCATCCCACTTATAGATATGGATATCCGTGCCGCAGATCGAGCCCGCTTGCACTTTGACCAAGACTTCGCCGTGCTTCAGGCGCGGCACGGGGTAATCTTCCACGTAGCGCAAGCCGAGGCCGCGCTCGGCCTTCAGAATTGCTTTCATTTTCGTCGGGAAATCCATCAGGCACGCTCCGAAATTTTTTGCGCGCCTATTGTAACGCAATCGCTGCCTTTTCAGGCGCCGATCAGGCTGCGGCGTCGGGTTTGCGAAATTGCTCACAAAGTGGCATAATCTGCTTGAGTTGCACGTGATCGCTCGCTGATTCCAGAAAGGCCTGAAGCGCATGATCTTCAAGCACGCGCCGATTCGCACGCTCATCTTATTGCTGGCAATGCTGGCCGCATGTGGCACGCCTGCTACACCTGCTCCGCCATTTGAGCCGACCTTGGCGCGGCCGACTCGCGTGCCGATCCAGCCGACGGCCGATAGCCGAGTCGCCATGAGGACGCCACAGACTGCGCCGACGCGCGTAGCCGTTGAGCCGACGCGCACGCCGACGCGCGCTCGACCTTCGCCAACGCCGACCATCACGCTGATTCCGCCGACCAATACGCCCATCCCGCCGACGGAGACGCCAACGCCGAGCGCCACGCCACAGCCTGATCCTGCGCGCGGCGCTGTGCTGTTCGCCAATGGCTTCCCTGGCAGGCCTGAAGTGCCGACCTGCGCTTCTTGCCATTACGTCGAGCCTGTTGCGGTGAACGATCTGGTCGGTCCGGTCATGTACGGCATCGCCGATCGGGCTGCGCGCCGCGATCCGAACGAAGTCAGCGCTGTGGCCTACCTGCGCAACTCGATCCTGATGCCGAACAAGTACCTTGTGCCGAACGAAGGCGATAAGGTCTATGCTGCGGGCAATATGAGCCTGATGCACCAAAGCTACGCGCAGGAGCTGACGCCTGAGGAGATCAACGACCTAGTGGCTTATATGCTCACGCTGCGCGCGCGCTGAGCGCAGCCTATCTATTGAGCCGCCTGCGCAAGCTGTGCTATACTAGGCGCCGAGGCACAAGCGAGCGGTTTGGAGAGCGGCATGTCTGATACACTGCGTGGCGAGTGGCGCACGCCTGCCGTTGAAGACTTCCTGAAGCAGGTTTATTTGATCCAGCAGCAGGTCAACCCTGTGCCGACGATGCTGCTGGCGCGAGCGCTGGATATCTCAGCGCCGTCGACGACGGATATGATCAAGCGGCTCAGCAGCGGCGAGAACTTTCCGCCGCTGCTGACGCATGCGCCTTATCGCGGCGTGCGCCTGACCGAGCCAGGCGAGAAGATCGCCCTTGAAGTCATCCGCCATCATCGCTTGCTAGAGCTCTACCTGACGCAAAAGCTCGGCTTCTCATGGGATGAAGTGCATGAGGAAGCCGATCGGCTGGAGCATTACATCTCCGAGCGGCTGGAAGCGCGCATCGCCGATGCGCTGGGCCATCCTGAGCTCGATCCGCACGGCGATCCGATCCCTGCGCTAGATGGCACGGTCACCTTGCCTGAGCTGGTGCTGCTCTCGGATTTAGCAATTGCGCAGCGCGGCACGGTCAGCCGCATCCTGGATCAATCGCCTGAAGTGTTGCGCTATCTCTCAGAATTGGGCTTAGTGCCTGGCGTGTTGGTCGTCCTGGCAGATCGCGCGCCGCTGAACGATACGCTCCAGGTGCGCATTGGCAGCCGCGCCGCTGAGCCGCGCACGATCAGCATGCAAGTGGCGCGCAAGGCGCTGGTTGTGCCTGATGACTCAGAATCGATTTAGCTAGGCGCTGCAGCGATACTGCGTATAGCGCACGCGATCGAGTATATCTTCGGCTGAAGGCAGATCGGCTGCGCTAGGCACAAGGCGCTGAGCGCTCGGCGCGCCATAAGTATCCAGGACGAATAGCGCCGCGCCGCGAGTCGGCTGGTGTGTATAGCTGAGCCAAGCGCGGTTCTCCGAATCTGCCAAGAGCGGGAAAGGCAGATCGCGCAGATCTGCTGAGAGCGCAGCTGTGCTATCGAAGATCGCTAAGATATTGGCGTTGATCTCGATGAATTCTGGCCAAAGCTGCGCTAGTTCGCGCAATAGCGCTATAGCGGTGTTCTCAGCCTGCTGTAGGAAGAGCAGGACTAGCGCTTGCTTGCCGCGAAATTGCTCGCGGCTGTAGAAAGCGCCTGAGAGGCTCTGCAGGCGGAAATCAGGCGCGACTCGGCCATAGGGCAATGGCTCGGGCAGTGCAGAAGGCTTGTTCTCATAGCGCATAGGTCACCTCATCACAGTTTCAGGCGCGCTAGCTCATGGTGGCGCCAGAAAGTGAGCGCGTAGTTGGCTGTCTGCTCAGGAGTCAGGTCGGTTGTATCGAGCACGTCGAGGTTGCCGAGCGCGTGCAGCTTGCGCTCTTGGCGGATATGATGCAGGAAGGCGCGGCGCACGCTCGGATCGTGGAAACGCGCGCCGTGCTGCGCGTGCAGGCGGCGCAGCATCTCGTTGAGCTGGCAATTCAGCACCAGAAGCCAGCTGTGCTCCAGCAGGCGCGCGCGGATATCTTCATCCAGCAGCGGCGCCGCAGGCATAGCGATCACAGCGCCGCGCTGCAAGGCAAACTCGGCGCACAGCGCCTTGAGCAGCGTGCGCGTGTGCGCTTCGCCATAGGTTTGGCGCAGCGCCTCGAGCGATAGCTTCTCGCGCAGCTGAATTTCCATCTCCAGATCGAGCGCAGGCGCGTTGACTTGCGCGGCGATGCGACGAATGAGCGCATATCTGCTGGTGCCATCGTAGCCGCTGATGATCAGGTTGCGATAAGGCGAAAACGGCTCAGGATTCATCCGCGCCATCCGTCATGCCAAGCGTCTAGCAGCGGCAAGAGCTCGTGCAAGTTGCCAATGATGGCATCAGGCACGATATGCCGTTCGGAGCGCTTGCCGTTCGGCACTTGGCGCAGCACAGCGCGCATGCCAACGCCTTGCGCGCCCATGATATCCGCTTCGATGTTATCGCCAACAAACACGACTTCTTCAGGGCGCGCTTCGATGCAGGCTAGCGCCGCTTCAAAAATCTTCGGGTGCGGCTTCAAGTAGCCAATATCTACAGCAGCGATGCGGCACTTGCCGAAGTATTCCAACAAGCCACAAGCGCGCAGCTCCTGATCGCGGAAACGCATCGGCACTGAGGCGTTGGTCACCAAGCCAATTTGGATGCCGTGCTGGCGCAAAATGCCCAGCACTTCTTCAACTTCTTCGAATGGACGCACACCGTCCATCAATTCCCAACCAAAAGCGTGCATGCACGCCTCGCGATCCACGCACTCGGCAGGCACGCCAATCTCGACGAGCGCTTTGTAAAGCGCCTCAGCATAGCTCGGCGCTCGCAGCGTCTGTTCGGCGTCTTCCCAGCCTTGCCGCGAGTAGTAGCGCACCAGGTCATAGAATTCATTCGGACGATCGATCGGTCGTACAGTCTGTGCGATGTAAGCGTGCACCTTCTCCAGATGGCG
>RFIM01000265.1 GCA_003695215.1 Chloroflexota bacterium | reverse complement strand
GAAGCCGATACGATCTACACAGCCTTGGCGATTGGCGATCCGATCCGCAATGAGCCGCTAGTGCTGACCAGCAAGCAGCGTTAAATCAGGCGAGCTTTGGCTGGACGAAGGCGCTCTTCTCCGAGCGAAGAAGAGCGCCTTCGCATGCTTAGCCTACCTGAATCGGCGATCATAGGCTATATTTTCGGTAGCTTTGCAACCGATTCGGCTAAGGAGAGTGCTTTCATGGCGACCAACTCGCGCACGTGGTTTTATAACGAGCCTGAGCGCCGTCCCTACTACATTGAAGAGCGCGTCAATCACACGCTGTGGGCTATGCGCTTCAACAACATCTACATGGATTGCGTCCGTGCAGAGCCGCCTTTCCGTATGGAAGGCAAGTGGAACGATATCGCGCTCACAATGGAGTGGGTTCCAAACACCTATCTGCGCCTGACTGCCAGCCAGGAGAACAAGACGCTAGTGACGGGCTTCTCGCAAATGCTGCAAATGGCGCCGCTCTTCAGCTATGTGGATGAGAACGGCACCTTCGTCGTGGAATGGTGGCGCACTGAAGAAGGCCAGAAGCGCTTGCAGGAGGTGCAAGGCAAGCCGAGCTACACGCGCCTGAAGACCTATAAGAAGTGAGCGATGAGCTCGCCGAGACGCATCTTCACGATTGATTTGGCACAAGATGTGCGCGCTGTGACGGCAATGGCAGATCAGCTGACGCCGTACATCTACGAGAGCCAGTTGTATGGCATGCTGAACGATCTGAGCCTGCCGCGTTTGACGCTAGGCGGCTTGCTGATGCGCCTGGCGCGCCTGAGCGCCTTGCGCGATCAGCTCTCGCCTGCGCAGCAAGCGTCGTTGGAGCAGGCACAGCACAAGCTGGATGAAGTGCGACGCACCTGGCCTGTTCACTATGAAGGCAAGCTGCAACAAGAGCTGCAAGCGCGCCTCACAGCGCTTGAACAATTCGCCAACGATTGTGCCGCTAACTTGCGCGCTTGCGCTGATAACTATCCTTCAGCGATGGAGAAGCGCGTCATGATCGAGCATCTGCGCGACGCCGCGCTGGAAGTCAAGGTGCTCAGCGAGGCGCTCAAAAGCAGGTTGAGCGCGCTCGATAACGCCATCAGCCGCTGCATCGAGAAAGGCGCCTTCTGCTGGAGCGCGAACGTGCAGCCTGCTTACCCACCAGAGAAATTTTGGTTCCTCTACGCCGCTGTGCGCCAGACAAACGAGCGCAATGCCTAGCCTGAAGCGCTCCGTGCCAAGCGGAGCGCTTTTCAGCCACGCCAACCGCCAAGCGCCGCTTTTTCTTTATATTTATCTTTTTAATTGACACTTTTTTGCCAATCTGCTATACTCTCAACGTGCCGAAAATCTGGCTTCACCTGAGTTAACACACGAGGAGGCATTCTGCCCAATGACCGCTGTTCTCGAGATTCGCAACCTGCACGTCAGCATTGATGGCAAGCCGATTTTGAAAGGCGTCAACCTGACGGTGCGGCAAGGAGAAATTCACGCCTTGATGGGGCGCAACGGATCGGGCAAGAGCACGCTTGCCTACGCCCTGATGGGGCATCCTGCCTACACAGTTGATGAAGGGCAAATTCTGTTCGATGGGCAGGATGTGCTGGAGATGGAAGCTGACGAGCGCAGCCGCGCGGGCTTGTTCCTGGCTTTTCAGTATCCTGTGGCTGTGCCCGGCGTGACCTTGGCGAACTTTTTGCGCGCCGCCATCAACGCGCGCCGCAAGCAGGCCAACCCTGAAGATAAGGGCATCAGCATTCAGGAATTCCGCCGCTTGCTGCTGAGCAAAATGCAAATGCTCAAGATCGATCCGAGCTTCGCAGGGCGTTACCTGAACGATGGCTTCAGCGGCGGCGAGAAAAAGCGCGCTGAAATCCTGCAGCTTGCCACGCTCGAGCCAAAGATCGCCATCCTGGACGAGACAGACAGCGGTCTGGATATTGACGCGCTGCGCGTGGTCGCTGAGGGTGTCAACAAGCTGATCGGCCCGAATCTAGGCGTGCTGGTCATCACGCACTATGAGCAGTTCCTGAATTACATCAAGCCACAGTTCGTCCACGTGATGTTTGATGGGCGCATTGTTGAGGAAGGCGGCTTTGAGCTGGCTGAGAAGATTCAGGAGCAAGGCTACGACTGGGTGGCTGAGAAGTACGCCACAACCTGAGAGATCGTTAAAGTTGAGCCTGTAGGTGAGGGAAATCCGCATGAGTGAGCAAACACAGCTTGATGCAACCCAGCAGTTGGCTGAGATCAAGCAGAATTACGACGAGAAGTACGGCTTTCACGTGCCCGAGCGCTACGTTTTCAAGGCGCAAAAGGGCCTGAGCCGCGAGGTAGTTGCTGCGATCAGCGAGATGAAAGGCGAGCCGCAATGGATGCGCGAGTTCCGCCTGCGCTCGCTCGAAATTTTCTACCGCAAGCCGATGCCAACCTGGGGCGGCGATCTGAGCGGCATTGACTTCGATGACATCCACTACTACGTGCGTCCCACAGATCGGCAGCAGCGCTCTTGGGATGAAGTGCCCGAGGAGATCAAGTACACCTTCGATCGGCTAGGCATCCCAGAGGCGGAGCAAAAATTCCTGGCCGGCGCAGGCGCGCAGTTCGAGTCCGAGGTGGTCTATCACTCGATCCGCAAGGACTTGGAAGAGAAAGGCGTGATCTTTCTGGATACCGATAGCGCCTTGCGTGAATATCCCGATCTATTCCGCGAATACTGGGCGACGGTCATCCCGCCAACGGATAACAAGTTTGCGGCGCTCAACAGCGCGGTCTGGTCGGGCGGTTCGTTCATCTATGTGCCAAAGGGCGTGCACGTGGAGATGCCGCTGCAGGCTTATTTCCGCATCAACACGGCGAACATGGGCCAATTTGAGCGCACGCTGATCATCGTGGATGAAGGCGCCTCGGTTCATTATGTCGAAGGCTGCACAGCGCCGACCTATAGCTCAGATAGCCTGCACAGCGCCGTTGTCGAGATCATTGTCAAGCGCGGCGGGCGGGCGCGCTACACCACGATCCAGAACTGGTCGAACAACGTCTACAACCTGGTCACCAAGCGCGCCGTCGCCTACCAGGACGCGGTCATGGAATGGGTAGACTGCAACATCGGTTCGCGGCTGACCATGAAGTATCCTGCCATCTACCTAGTGGAGCCAGGCGCGCATGGCGAGGTGCTCTCGGTCGCCTTTGCAGGCAAAGGGCAGCATCAAGATGCTGGAGCCAAGATCATTCATGCGGCGCCGCGCACGACTAGCCAGATCATCAGCAAGTCGATCTCAATGCACGGCGGGCGCAGCAGCTATCGCGGCCTTCTGAAGGTGAACGCAGGCGCGGTCGGCAGCAAATCCAACGTGGTCTGCGATGCCTTGCTGATGGACGAGCTGAGCCGCACCGACACCTATCCTTCTATTGAAATTGACGAGAAGGACGTGACCATTGGGCATGAAGCCTCGGTCAGCAAGGTGAACGAAGAGCAGCTCTTCTACATGATGTCGCGTGGCATCGATGAGGATACCGCCAATGCGATGATCGTCAGCGGCTTCATCGAGCCCGTGGCCAAAGAGCTGCCGGCTGAGTACAGCATTGAACTCTACCGCCTGGTGCAGCTGCAGATGGAAGGCTCGGTCGGCTGAGCCTTCAGCGCAACTGAGCCGAAGGCGGTATAGCCCGCCTTCGGCATCCAATGGCTAACCTTTACTGACTCGGAGAGCGTTGAACTGTGACTCTACGCACGCGCAACAAACTGATCGCGCCTAAGCTGACTCGCGAGCTGGTCGAGCAGCTGAGCGCCGCTCGGAACGAGCCTGACTGGCTCTTGAATGCACGTCTGACGGCTTGGGAACTCTACGACACGCTGCCCATGCCTTCCATGCAAAGCGAGGCGTGGCGCCGCACTGACTACACTACCATTCGCTGGGAACAAGCTAGCCGACTGATCAATGGCACGGCAGCGGGCATTGAGGCGATTCCTGCGGAGAACCTGGCGCCGCTGATCGGCGATGCGCAAGGCGGCTTGATCGCCACTGTGGACGGCCGAGTCGTCCATAGCCAGCTGAATGACGCGCTCAAAGCGCAGGGCGTCATCTTTTGCGACTTTGAGACGGCTGCCCGTGAGCACGAGGCGCTTTTCCGCAAGCACTTGATGACCACAGCCGTGCAGCCGAGCGAAGATAAGTTCGCTGCCATGCATGCCGCGCTCTGGACGCACGGCGTGTTCCTGTACGTGCCGCGCGGTAAAGCCGTTGAGTTGCCGCTGCACAGCGTCTTTTACAACACCACAAGCGGCTTGACGCTCGGCCATGTGCTGGTAGTGCTTGAGGAAGGCGCGCAAGTGACCTACCTGCACGAGTATCTCTCGGCTGAGGCGCCTGAACACATGGCCTATATCGGCATGACCGAGCTGATTCTGGGCGAGCGTGCCAATCTGCGCTATGTGGCTTTGCAAGACTGGGCGCGCAACGCTAATGATATCCGCCATGAGCGGGCGCGCGTCTCAGCGGGCGCACAGCTGGACTGGATCATCGGCACCATGGGCGGCCGCTTTGTGAAGCAGTTCGCTGAGATCGAGCTGGATGGTGAAGGCGCCTTTGGGCGCATGTCTGGCCTCTTCTTCGCCGATGATCACCAGTTCTTCGATCACGATACGCAACAGAATCATAACGCGCCACACACTACCAGCGATCTGCTCTTCAAGGGCGCGCTCAAAGACGAAGCACGCACAGTCTGGCAGGGCATGATCAAAGTGCTGCCTAATGCCCAGAAGACTGACGGCTTCCAAGCCAACCGCAACCTTGTGCTCAGCCGTGAGGCGCGCGCCGACTCGATTCCAGGCCTTGAGATCGAGGCGAATGATGTGCGCTGCACACACGCGGCTACGGTCGGGCGTTTGGAAGATGAGCCGATCTTCTACTTGATGTCGCGCGGGATGACGCGCCAAGACGCCGAGCGCCTGATCGTGGCAGGCTTCTTCGACCCGATCATGCAGCGCATTCCCTTTGAAGAAGTGCGCGCGCGGCTGACAGCGCATATCGAAGCCAAACTTGAACGCGTGGCCGAGCCCGCTTAACTGAAGGAGCCTGAACATGACCGAGATCGATCCGAACATCAGCGCAAAGGGCTATGTGCACCCTGAGGTGCTGGTCAGCACGCAATGGGTCGCTGAGCATCTCAGCGATCCGTCTATTCGCTTGGTCGAATCGAATGAGGACATCCTGCTCTACGATCAAGGGCACATTCCAGGCGCGATCCAGATCGACTGGATGAGCGATCTCAACGATCAGCTGCGCCGCGATTACCTGGATAGCGCGCGCTTCGCCGAGCTGATGGCGCGCAACGGCATCAGCAACCAGACCACAGTGGTCTTCTATGGCGATAAGAACAACTGGTGGGCCTGCTACGCTTTCTGGGTCTTCCAGCTGTTTGGCCATACTAAGGCGCGCATCATGGACGGCGGACGCAAGAAATGGATCGACGAAGGGCGCCCGCTGACGCGCGAGAAGCCGAGCTATCCACGAGCGGAATATGTGGCACCTGAGCGCGACGATCACACCTTCCGCGCCTTCCGCGATCAAGTGATGGCGCACAGCCAGGCGCGCCTACCACTGATCGACGTGCGCAGCCCGAAAGAATTCAGCGGCGAGCTGCTGCACATGGAAGCCTATCCGCAGGAAGGCGCCTTGCGCGGCGGGCACATTCCCGGCGCCAAGAATGTGCCTTGGGCAACAGCTGCCAACGAAGATGGCACCTTTAAGAGCGCCGCTGAGCTGCGCGCCATCTACGAAGAGCAGCTCGGCCTGAAGCCTGATGAAGAGATCATCACCTATTGCCGCATCGGCGAGCGCAGCAGCCACACCTGGTTTGTGCTACACTATCTGCTGGGCTATCCGAAGGTGCGCAATTACGACGGCTCGTGGACTGAGTGGGGCAATCTGGTCGGCGCGCCAATTGAGCGGCCCTGACTGTGAGATGAGGTGAGCATGGATAGACAGTTCTACATCGAAAACTTGCTGGATCACTACGAGAATCCGCGCAACCGCTACAAGATGGAAGATGCAACTGTCTCGATCATGGGCGGCAATCCTGGCTGCGGCGATATCGTGACTATCTACCTGAAAGTGGACTCAGAAGAGCGTGTGATCGCTGCCAGCTTCGAAGGCGAAGGCTGCACTATCTCGCAGGCGGCTGCTTCCATGCTCACCGAGATGCTGATCGGCAAGACGCTCAGCGAAGTGCGCGAGATGAACATTGACGATTTCATCGATGAAATCGGGCGCGAGGTGGTCCTCTCGCGCCCGAAGTGCGCTACGCTCGCCATCAACACCGCCAAAGCAGCCGAGCGCAAGTATCGCGCCGAGCACGCGCCGCAAAGCTAGGCTACTTCGCAAGCAGAAATTCGCGGATATCACGGATCAGGCGATCGGGCGTATCCATCATCGGCAAGTGGCCGGCGTCAGGGTAGATCAAGGTCTTGGCGTGTGGCACGCCTTTTTGAAGCTCCTTCGCCTGATTCGGATGGACGATGAAGTCCCACTTGCCATAAATGCCCAGCGTTGGCGGGCGCACCTTGCTCAAATGCGGGCGCAGATCGGTGCGGCGCAAGGTGCCAATGCTCTGGAAGAAGGAATGCATCGACACCTGAGACATCTCGGCGCGCACTTGGCGGTAGAATTGATAGCCGCCGCG
>RFIM01000264.1 GCA_003695215.1 Chloroflexota bacterium | reverse complement strand
TGCGCCGCCATGATCAGGCTGACCTCTGAGCCAGTGGCGATCAAGATCACCTCAGGCGCGCCGCCAACAGCCTCTGCTTTGATGTAAGCGCCGCGCGCCACGCCTTCCAACACGCCATCAGGCGCATAGACGGGCAACTTCTGCCGCGTGAAGACCAAGACGGTCGGCCGTTTGTTCAACATGGCGACTCGCCATGCGGCGCTGGTCTCATTGGCATCAGCAGGCCGAATGACGGTCAGGTGCGGTATGGCGCGCAACGCCGCCAGATGCTCAATCGGTTGATGTGTCGGGCCATCTTCGCCAACGCCGATGCTATCGTGCGTGAAGACGAAGATTGGGTCGATCTCCATCAGCGCAGCCAGCCGAATGGCCGGGCGCATGTAATCGCTGAAGGTCATGAAAGTCGCCGTGTAGGGCTTGCGAATGCCACCATGCAGTGCCAGTCCGTTGATGGCCGCGCCCATGGCGTGCTCGCGCACGCCGAACTGCAGGTTGCGCGCCGTGCGATCTGTGGCGCTGAACAAGCCGCTGCCGCTGATGAGCGTCTTGGTGCTGCTGCTCAGGTCGGCATCGCCGCCGATCATGGTCGGCAGGTGCTTGGCAATGGCGTTCAGGGCCGCGCCGTTGGCATCGCGCGTGGCCATCGGTTTGGTCTCGGCGCTGTAGAGCGGCAGATCGGCGTCCCAGCCTTCGGGCAGGGCTTCAGCATGCGCTTCTCGCCACAACTTCGCCAATTCAGGATATTCGGCGGCCCATGCTTTGAAGAGCGCGTTCCATTCAGCTTCGAAGCGCTCGCCGTGTTCAACGGCCGTGCGGAAATGCTCGAGCACTTCGCCAGGGATAGCGAAAGGTTCCTCAGCCGTCCAACCGAGCGCTTGTTTGGTCAGGCGCACTTCTTCCTCGCCGAGTGGCTCGCCATGGGCCTTGTGCGTACCTTGCTTGTTCGGGCTGCCATAGCCGATGATAGTGCGCACGGCGATCAGGCTTGGGCGCGGATCGAGCGTGGCGGCTTCAATGGCCTGCGCAATGGCGACCGTGTCGTTGCCATCGGCCACGCGCTGTGTGTGCCAACCATAAGCCTCAAAGCGCAGCAGCACATCTTCTGTGAAAGCCACTTCCGTCTTGTTGGAGAGCATGACCTTGTTGTCGTCGTAGAGCACGATCAGCTTGCCTAATTTCAGGTGCCCTGCTAGGGAAGCTGCCTCAGAAGCGACGCCCTCCATCAAGTCGCCGTCACTTGCCAGAACGTAGGTGTAATGATCCACAATCGGGTAGTCAGGGCGATTGAAAGTGGCCGCAAGGAAGGCCTCTGCAATTGCCATGCCAACGGCTGTGGCAAAGCCTTGCCCAAGCGGGCCTGTAGTGGTCTCGACGCCGGGCGTCAAGCCAAACTCAGGATGTCCAGGCGTCAGGCTGTTCCATTGGCGGAAATTCTTGATCTGCTCGAGCGAGAGATCATAGCCCGTCAGATGCAGCAGGGCGTAGAGCAACATCGAGCCGTGACCAGCTGAGAGGATGAAGCGGTCGCGGTTGGGCCATTTAGGATTGCGCGGATTGTGGCGCAGGTAGCGCGTCCAGAGTGTGTAAGCCATTGGCGCGGCACCGAGCGGCAAGCCGGGATGCCCTGAGTTCGCCTTCTGTACGGCATCTACGGCTAAGAAGCGAATAGTGTTGATCGCGAGCGTCTCCAGCGAAGTGGTGGTCGTCTCAAGCATTCTCAGAACGTCCTTTCCGATGATCTTTGGGCGCGATAGGCGCAGCGGCTGTGTTCGGAAAGCGGATGTTCAGGTGCGAACATCCGCTACTTGGCTAGTTGCCTGCGCCCGATGGAAGCGGCGTGTTGGGCAAGGCAATAGTCGGTTGGCCGACGGGCACGATAGGCGCGGCCGCCTGTGGCGAGGCAGCGCAGCGGAAACCGATGAACAGCTCAGGGCTGAGCGGATCGCGATCGCCGCGATGGACAGTGCGCGCAAAGAGCGGCAAGGCATCCCAGCTGCCGCCACGATGCACCTTGAGCGTGCCTGAGGGCGGGCCCTGCGGATCGATCACGCCAGGATTAGCCGCCTGCTCACCATAATAAGTCGGGCTGTACCAATCTTGCACCCACTCCGAGACGTTGCCTGCCAAGTTGTAGATTCCATCAGCGCTAATGCCATTGGGAAAAGCGTTGACAGGCTCAGGGCCGCCCATGTTCTGCGGGCGCGAGGTGCGCGCGCGGGTCGGGTCCCAAGCATTACCCCAAGGGTAAAGCCTGCCATCAGGGCGGCGCGCTGCGTATTCCCATTCTGCCTCAGTGGGTAGGCGCCGCCCAATGAACTTGCAATAGGCATCTGCGCCGTACCAAGTCACATAGGCAACAGGACGATTCAAGTACAGCTCTGTGGTCACGCTATAGCGTGTGCCATCGAAGGCGATGAAACTTCTAGGGCGCTCGCCAACGCCTTGCCCTTGTACAGCAGCGCACGGCTGACCGCCACAACCGTTCAAGTGGCTGCGCGGCCCGAGGGCGTTCAGGAAGTCGACGTACTGCTGATAGGTGACTTCAAAGCGCTCAAGAGCAAAGCTATTCACGGTCACGCTATGTGGCGGGATCGAGTCGGTTGTGAAGCTGATATCGCAGCCTGTGCCGCCATCGCGGTCGCGGCAATCCTCAATAGCACGAGTCGCCTCTGCCAAATCGGTTCCCATGATGAAAGTGCCGCCGGGAATATTGACCAGCTCAGTTGGCTGCACAGCCGCGGGCGCAGTCGGCACGATGGCAGGCAAAGTGACGCCGACGACAGGCGTGCTAATGGCGATGCCTGCGATTGTGCTGGTCATAACAGGTGCTGCGCCGAAGGGCTGCGTGGGCACAATCACCAGCGGCGTGACCGTCGGCGTGCCGATCGGCGCTTGCGTGGCCACGGTTGGCTCAGCGGCCGTCGGCGCTTCCGTTGGCGTCACCACCACAACGCGAGTCACCTCGCGCTCCACCTCGATGATGGTCGGCGTTTGATTGGGCGCAAAAGCGACTTGGCCTGGGATATTCAGCACTAGCAGGTTCGCGGCATAGGCCGCCAAGCAGAAGACGCTGGCACAGCCTAGACCGAGCACAATGCCGATCATCAGCCATTGCCAGCTACTATCGCGTGTGCGTCCACGCAACGCGCTAGGATCACGTCTCATAGGTCACGAAACTCTCTCAGGTCGGCTGAAACCAGTCAGCCGTGTTTTGACTAACAGGCGTGGAGATTACCAGAAGTGAGCGTTTCTGCCAACAGGTATTCAGCCGTGAGGCGGGTCGATCTCGACCTGGACTGGCGCGCCGAATTGGGCAAAATCGACTGCTGGCAGGCCTTCAGGCAGGTCGGCGCCGAGTTTCTCGAGCGTCTGGCGCGCTTGAGCCATGCCGCGCGCATAAGTGTACGGCTCGCTCATGCACCAGGCCATTTGCACAGCAGCTTGAGCTGCCTGCACAGCGGCTTCAGGGCGCTCAATGGCGATCTCAGCGCGCGCTAGCACGTTCAGCGCGTCGGCTTGGGCCAGGCGGAAGCCGCCGCGCTCAGCTGCTTCCCAGACGTCTTCTAGAGTCGTGCGCGCCTGCTCAGGCTGCCCTGAACGCAAGCGCACTTCTGCCAAGCCGATCACCGCGCCGAGCTCATGCTCGACGAGGCTAGCAGCGCGTGCGCGTGTGAGCGTCTCGATCAAAGCCGCTTCAGCTGCGCTCAGATCGCCTGCCAAGAGCGCCGCTTCGCCCTGAAAGCGCCGCGCACGTACCAGGTCTGCTTCGTAGTGCAGCGTCTGTGCGAAGTGCCACGCCTGCTCGGCATATTGTTGAGCGCGCGCCACTTCGCCGCGCCACACGGCTAGCTGTGCCATGAAGGCGTGCAGCACGCTCTGCCCTTGCGGATGATTCAAGCTCGTTTGCAGGCGAATAGCGCGCTGCAGCGCCACTTCGGCGTCTGCATAGGCGCCGTAGGCCATGCGCGTCAGCGCTAGGATGCCAAGCGCCGTCACTTCGTCACTCACGTTGTTGATCGCGCGCGCGATCAGCAAGGCGCGATTGGCCGACATGGCTGCTGGGAAAAGATCGCCGACTTGGCGCAGCGATTCGGCGAAATTCATCAGGCCGATTGCCACGTTGCGCGGAATGCCTTCGTACTCGGCCATGTTCACTGCGCGCAGAAAGAGCGGCGCCGCGCGAGTCGGCCGCCCTGACATTTGATAGGCGAGGGCTAGATCGTTGATGGCGCGCGCTTGGGCGATCTTGGTGGAAAGGCGCGGCGCTCGCTCGATGCCATCAGGGAAAAGCTGCTCGAGCAGCTCAGCGCGCTGCAGATTGGCGCTCAAGCGACGCAGCATCGGCAGGTGCAAGCGCGCATCGTAGAGCGCGAAGGCTTCGTCGTACTTGCCCATGCCTATGAGCGTATTGTACAACTCAATCGAAGGCGTCAGGTCGTCCAGACTGCGCACATCTTCTAGGCGCACAGCTGGCATAGCGCTGAAGTGCGCGTTCAAGGCGGCATACAAGCCTTGCTGTGCTTGCTCGTCCAGCGCATTCCAGACCACGCCGCGCACAATCGGGTGCAAGTCGTAGCGATTAGCGCGTTTATCCCAGCCGAGCAGGCCACGCGCTTCGAGATCGGTCAGGGCAGCGTCAAGCTCCGCTTCTGAGACAAAGCCGCTGAAGGCTGCTGGCCGCTTGCCGAGCAAGTTGCTCAAAGCGGTGCGCAGGCCGCCTTGCTGAGCCTCTTGTCCCTGAGGCTCAGCAGGCTTGACCAGCAGCGGCACTAAGGATGCGTAGAAAGTCGGCATGCGGAACGCTGCGACAGTCTCTAACGTGCGGCGCGCGCCTGGACTCAAGCTGCGCAGCGCGTAGCTCATCACATGAGCGCGCACAGCCTCTGCGCTTTGGCGCAATGGCGCGAAGCCGCTGTTAGCGCGCCGCCAAGCTGCGAAGTCGCCGCCTGCTGAAGCGATGACTGCACCTGCCAAAGCGCGTATCAGCAGTGGATAGTTCTGGACGGCGTTGAAGATCGGCAATAGCTCAGCCTCAGTGCCGCTGCAACCATAGGCGCGCCATAGCGCAAGGGCTTCGTCATCTTCTAAGCCGCTCAGGAACATGGCGAAGCTGCCCAAAATCGGATAGCCGCTGCTGTGTTGCAGGTCAGCGGGATACAAGCGCGTGCTGATCAGGATGCGTGAAGCGCCCACATTCGCCAATTTACGCAGAAAGGCGCCAGCGCGCGGATCGGCGGTCTTGCGCAGCCGATTCGGCGTGAAGATCGTGCCTTGTGCTTCCTTCGGGATGCCAAGCGCGCCTGCCACGACGTTAGCGGTCTCTTCATCCAGCGAGTCGTCATCCAGACGCGCTGCGTCCATACGCGCATAGGCGATCAGGATTCGCTCCAGGCCATCTAGCACGATCAAAAACGGCTCGCGGTCGAGAATTTCGAGCAGCTCGCGCTCGCGTTCGGTCGCACTGATCTCGCGAATCTCTTCCTCAGGCGAATCAGTGACGTAGGCTAGCGCACGGATCACGAAATTCTCAAAGTAAGCGTCGCTTTCGTAGAAGCTCCACCACATGCGCCCGCGGAAGTCTGCTAGGCGCGGCGCGATCTCGCTGAACCAGTGCCAGGTCATGGCGCTCTTGCCCATGCCGCCAATAGCGACCACGTTCATCAGGCGCACCTTGTGCTCGCGCGCTGTGATCCACTCTGAAAGCACGTCCAGCTGCATGCGCCTGCCGATCATCTGGCTGGAGGGCAAGAGCGTGTACGGATGCGCGATGTAGGCTTCAGGCGGCCTTGGAATGATGCCGACGTAATGCAGTGATTCCAGCTTGAGAGCGCGCAGGCTAGCCAAGCGATTGATCAGCGCAGCGCGCAGTTGTTCAGCCGTGCTGAAAGTCATCGCCTCGGGCTCAGCGCGCAAAGCCGCCAGATGGTCGCTCTCGGGCAAGCCTTCGCGCAGGAAGATCAAGCACGGTAGGTTGCGCGCAGCGGCGCGGCTGTACTCAGCAAAGCTCTCAGGCGTAGGCGACTGCGGATAAACGCCGATGAACAGACCTGCCTCGTCGATTTGACGCGGCATGTTCGGCTGTGCTATGTGCGGCGCAATGCTCATCCGCTGGCAAGCCTCTGTGACGTGCCGCAGCAATTCAGGCGCGCTCTGCAAGGCAGAGCCGATCAAAGCGTAGGCGCGTTTGTCAGTTCGATCTAATCGCATAGCTGAAGAATTCCCTGCACTAGCTAGAGCGCATCAGCACAGCCATGCACAGGCGCTCTGAACAGCGCTATAGATTGATCATGTGACCTTCAAGGCCGTGCGCTGCTTCCATGATCGCCTCGCTGAGCGTGGGATGTGCATGGACGTTGCGCGCGATCTCAGCGGGCGTCAATTCCCACAGCTGTGCCAGGGTCAGCTCAGGCAGGAGTTCGGTCACGTTTGGCCCGATCAGGTGCGCGCCTAAAATCTCGCCGTAGCGCGCATCGCTGATGATCTTGACGAAGCCTGCGTAATCGCCCAAGCCGAGCGCCTTGCCGTTCGCTTGCCAAGGGAACTTGGCGACCTTGATCTCATAGCCTTTCTCGCGCGCTTGTTTTTCGGTATAGCCAAAGCTAGCCACCTGCGGATTGCAGTAGGTCGCGCGCGGCATCATCACATAATTGAGCGGCATGGTCTCTACGCCCGCCATTTTCTCAGCCGCGATGATACCTTGTGCGCTAGCGACATGCGCTAACTGCAATTTGCCTGTGGCATCGCCAATAGCATAGATGCCTTCCACACTAGTCTGCATGTAGTCGTCCACTTCGATCCAGCCGCGCGCGTCGAGCTTGACGCCCGTGACTTCCAGGCCGTAGCCTGTGCGCGGCTTCCAACCGACGGCTTGCAATACCATCTCGGCGCGCAAGGTCTGAGTCTGCCCGTCAATGAGCGCGGTGACAGTCACGCCTTCAGCGTCTTCCACGATTTGTTCCACTTTGGCATTGGTGTGAACTTTGACGCCCATGCGCGTGTACTGCTTCTTGAGCTCCTCAGAGACTTCTTCATCTTCCAGTGGCAGCATGTGCGGCATGTATTCCAGCATGGTAACTTCTGTGCCGTAGTTGTGCATGACGTAGGCGAACTCAGTGCCGATAGCGCCGGCGCCGACGATGATGATGCTGCGCGGTAGGGTATCGTCCAGGATGAACTCGAGGTAAGTGCGGACGCGCTTGCCGATCTGCGTATTCGGCAAGACGCGCGCTTCGGAGCCGACGGCGATGATCACATTGCGCGCATTGAGCGTCTCAGTGCTGCCATTGTTCAGCGTGACTTGAAGCGTTTTGGGCGCGATGAAAGTTCCCCAGCCTTCGTAGGTATCGATCTTGTTCTTTTTCATCAAGCCTTGCACGCCCTTGACCAAGCGCTGGCTAGTCTGACGGCTGCGCTTGAAAGCGACGCTGTAGTCCAGCTCGACGCCGCCAGGCAGCTTGAAGCCGAACTCTGCAGCGCGGTGTTTGATGATATGCGCCAATTCGGCGTTGTGTAGAAGCGCCTTAGAAGGGATGCAGCCCACATTCAGGCAGACGCCGCCCCACCATTGCTTTTCGATGATGGCAGTCTTCAGACCGAGCTGAGAGGCACGAATGGCGGCGACGTATCCGCCAGGGCCGGCGCCCAGCACTACCAGATCGTATTCTTTAGCCATGCTGAGAAATCTCCAGTTGTGGATAGGACGTTATGAGCAGATTGTAGCCGTTATCGGGCAAAAGGGCTAGAGCGCGGTGCTGAAAAAGCGCTCGCGCACCTGACTTGGTGCGCGAGGCTGCAGAGTGGCGCTCGGGCGAGCTTCAGTTCTGGCTGGGCAAGCCTTCGCCGCCTTCCTGGAGTTCCTTGATCGGGTCGACGCCAAAGTATTTGCGGTAAATCTCGGCGTACGTGCCTTCTTTGATCACCTCCGCCAAGCCCGCGTTGATGGCCTCGATCAGCTCTGTGCACTCCCGGCGCACGCTGATGCCATAGTACTCAACTGTCAACGCCTCAACCGTGATCGCCAAGTTCAGCTCAGGATTGTTCAGCAAAATCGTCTTCGAAGGCGCATCATCAGCAATCACAGCGTCCACGTCGCCATTGGCAAGCGCACGCATGGCCTCTGGCGTGGTCTCATACTCAACCACATCAAAGCCACCTAGCGACTTGGCGTAGTCAGCGCCTGTAGTGCCCTTCTGCACACCGACCTTCTTGCCCGCTAACGCCTCAACGCTCTTGAGCGTCTCCGCATCCGCAGCGCGCACCGTCAGCACTTGCGCAGCCGCAAAATACGGATTGCTGAACAGCACAGTCTGCTGACGCTCCTCCGTGATCGTCGTCGCGCTGATCACAATGTCATACTGCCCAGCAGCAAGATTAGTGAAGATCGTGTCGAACGGCACGTTCTGGTAAACAGGCGTGAAGCCCGCCTTGGCCGCAATCGCGTTCAACAGCTCGATATCGAAGCCTTCAATCTCGCCCGTCTCTGTGTTGACGTTCTCAAAAGGCGGATAGGCCGCGTCTGTGCCGACGATCAGCTCGCCTGTAGTGCGGCAAACAGGCGACGGCACAGCTGTGGGCGTCGGCTCAGCAGCTACAGCAGTGGCTTCAGCTGTCGGCTCAGCAGCTACAACAGTGGCTTCAACAGTGGCAACAACTTCAGGCGTGGCTTCAGCTGTCGGCTCAGCAGCTACAACAGTGGCTTCAACAGTGGCAACAACTTCAGGCGTGGCTTCAGCTGTCGGCT
>RFIM01000004.1 GCA_003695215.1 Chloroflexota bacterium | reverse complement strand
TCCTGTCGATCCCTATCAGCGCAGCAAGCTGCACGCTGAGCAGTTGGCGCTGCAAGCAGGACGCGAATCGGGCTTGCCTGTGGTCGTGCTAAGGCCTGGTGCCTTTTACGGGCCAGGCGGGCGCTATGCCTTCAATCGCTTGTTCATCGAGGACGCGCTCAAAGGCATCCGCATTCAGGTTGATGGCGGCAACTACATCACTTTCCCTGTCTACGTCGGCGATGTAGCGGAGGCGATCCTGAGCGCTTTGCATCGTGGGCGCGTCGGCGAGGTCTACAACATCTGTGGCGAGACGCTGACACATCGCGAGGCCAATCGCATCGTCAGCGAGGAAGCGGGCATCTCGCCATTCCGCCTGAACGTGCCCGGCGCGCTGATGATCCTTGTGGCGCGCCTGTGGACGGCGCTGAGCGAGTACACGCGAGTTGAGCCGTATTATCCGCTCAACTTGCGCTCATATGTCTTCAACAACTGGCAGGTGAGCAGCGAGAAGGCGCGCCGCGAGCTTGGCTTTGCGCCGATCTCGTTCCGCGAAGGCGTGCGCCTCACCTTAGAATGGTATGCAGCACAAGGCCTATGGAGAAAAAAGAAGCGCACATGAGCCAGCAGCAGCGGCGCTATCGTCCGCTGGGCTTGATGATCGCTATCGCAGCCACAGCAGTTGGCTACGGCTTGTTGCCGATGTTCCCATTGTTGCTGGTCGCGTGGTCAAACTTGACGCAACGCTTGGTCGGCATAGATTTCATCGGCGGCACGCTTGGCTGGCTAGCTGTTGGCCTGGGCGCGCTGACGCTAGTCGCGTCGGTCGGCGCTTGGATCGGCAGGCCGCGCGGCGTGCGGCTGTTCCTGCTCGGCATGGTCTGGCTACAGACTTTCTTCGGCGCGGCGCGCTGGATCGCTAGCTTGAGCGGCGCGCCAAGCCTGCCCGAAGTCAGCGGGACGTTCTCCAATGCGGCGCCATGGCTGCTGTGCCAAGTGCCGCTGCTCACACTCGTGCCGCTCTATGTGACCTGGTATCTGAACCGTGCGCCTGCCCGCCAATTTTACCGTTAGCGCGCTCGAGATCGGCGGTGGAAGCGTGCTACAGACTGAAGACGGCGCGCGCTTGAGCCTGCCAGCAGTCAGGACGCGCTACGCCGATGCCCAGCTTTACGATTATGCCACTTTGAAGCGCGCCGCCTATCCCAACCGTCCGCCATTGCGCCTGAGCTTGCGCGCGCGCTTCTCAGGCACTGAGCAGGCCCTGCGCGGCACAGCAGGCTTTGGCTTTTGGAATCAGCCTTTCATGCCGCAGCAACGCCTGCCACGTTTGCCGCGCTATGCCTGGTTTTTCTTCGGCGCGCCGCCACACAACATGGCGTTCGCGCTCGGCGTGCGCGGTGATGGCTTCAAAGCGGCAGTCGGCGATTTCTCGCGGCCTGCCTTTCTAGCGCTAGCGCCGTTTGCGCCGCTCGGCTTTCTGCTGATGCGCATACCTGCGCTCTATCAGCGGCTATGGCCTATCGCGCAAGGAGCCATTGGCGTCGCTGAAGCGCCTGTGAGCGTCGCTATGACGGCTTGGCACGCTTATCAGATCGATTGGTTGCCCAACAGCGTCCATTTCTATGTTGATGGCGCGCCTGTGCTCAAGACGCCTGCTGCGCCACGTCCGCCGCTCGGCTTCATCGCTTGGATAGACAATCAGTATGCCATCATCACGCCACAAGGCGAGCTGCGCTTTGGCATCGTGCCAATTGCGCAGCCGCAATGGCTAGAGATCGCCGATCTCAGCCTAATGCCGCTGTGAGCTACCAAGCGCCATCGCGCCGATAAGTGATGCCGTTGAAATTGACCGCTGCTGGATCGAGCGCGGCACGCGCTGCGGCATCGCCCTTGAGCGTGTACAGGAAGAAGGCTGTGGCGAAGTGGTTGATCAAGTCGTGCGCGCGCTGCATGTCCCAGACAGGATCGGAGCATTGCTCAAAACGGCCGAGCGCGATCAAAGCAGGCACGCACTCCTCGATGAAGATGTAATGACCTGCGTTCTCAAAGACAACCAGCGTCTTTTGGGCACTGCTGACCGCTTCGTAGATTGGATAGGCGTCGCGCTCAGGCGGCGTGGCTTGATCGCGGCTGCCGACGATGATCATAAGCGGCAAGCGCAACGCGGCAGCGCCTTCAGCGCCGAAGAGCGGCCCGCTGCTCGGCGCGAAAGCAGCGACTGCCTTGATGCGCGGATCGCTCGTCGGCGGATACAAGCCTTCAGGCGCCGCTGATAAACCGCGCACGCGCCAAATGATCTCTTCAGATTGCACAAAGAAGCACAACTGCTCAGGCAGTTTGCCGCTCTCGCAGCCTTGTCGCACAGCGTTGATGTTCAGCTGAGCGCCGCCAGCTGCCAGCGCCGTGTAGCCGCCGAAGGAATGCCCGCTCACGCCGACTGTCTCTGTGTCAATCAGGCCGCGCAACTGCTCATCAGCTGTATTGAGCTGCACAGCGTATTCCAGAAGCCGCAGGACTTCCAGTGGGCGGCGTGCAAAGCTCTCCAGCACGCGCTGTGAATTGCCCCTCAGCAGGTCGCCGAAGGTGCTGTTGGGATGATCGGCTGCCATGACTATGAAGCCATGCGAAGCCAGATGTTCGGCGTAAAAGACCGACTGAATGCGCGCGCCGCCCAAGCCGTGCGAGAAGATGATGAGCGGATAAGGCGCATCGCGCCGATCTGGCTGGCCGTCACGGTAGGCGCGTCCTTCGCCGATCAACACGCCGTACTGATAAGTGGCGCGTGGCGGCTGACCTGGCAGGCGCGCAGCGGGATACCAGATGGTGATGTTCGGCAAGCCTTCAAGGCTCAGTTCGCGCGTGCCGACAGCATAAGCGCCGCGCTTGCCGTATTTGGGCGCGTCAGGGCGCTCAAGGGCTTGTGCAGCGTTCAGGCTGCTAGCGCCGATCAGGGCGCCGAGCAAAGTCAGAAGAATACGCTTCAGCATAGGTGATTGGCTCGCTTTCTTGCTATATTCTAGGCGGACAGAAGCCTCCATGATTTCAATTCTAGAGCAAGGAGCGAAAAATGGCTGAGAAATTGACCGAAGCGCAGATCGCTGAGCGGCTGGCTGCGCTGAGCGGCTGGGCGCTCGAAGGTGGCATGATTGTGCGCACTTTCGTACTCAAAGACTTCACAGCGGCGCTCACTTTCGTTGGCGCTGTCGGCTACCTGGCAGAGGCAGCAGGGCATCATCCTGATGTCAGCATCAGCTACAACCGCGTCAAGTTAGCCTTGACCACACACGATGCAGGCGGCTTGACTGAGAAGGACTTCGCCCTTGCGGCACAAATCAACGCTTTGCCTTGAGCGGCGCGTGCTGATCCTCGGCTTCCTTCTGAGCGCGCTCCTGTTGTGGCAGCCGCTCAGAAGCGCAGCGCAAAGCGATTCACTGCCTTATGCGCAGATAGGTCAATATGCCGTCGGCGTGCAGCGCCTTCGCATCGAGGGCGATCCGAGCCGAGTTCTGACAGGCTTCCTTTGGTATCCTGCTCAGGCCGATGAGCGGCTTGCCTATGCAGATTACGGCTATGGCAAGCGCAGCGCGCTAGCGCGTTTTGAAGCGCCGCCTGAACGCAGCGGCGCGCCCTACCCGCTCATCATCTTCTCACACGGCTATGGCAGCCATGCAGCTCAGAGCGTCTTCTTGACCGAGCAGCTGGCTTCGCATGGCTTCATCGTGCTGGCGGTCAACCACAATGGTAGCACGCGAGGCGATACCGATGCGCAGACAAGCTTGACGCTCGGCTGGTATTGGCGTCCACGCGATGTGCTGAGCCAAATCGCCTGGGCAGAGGCTGTTAACGCCGATCCACAAAGCGCATTCTACGGCCTGTTCGACTTTGCGCGGATCGGCGTCAGCGGGCATTCTTATGGCGGCTACACAGCCTTAGCAGCTGCAGGCGCACAGCTGGACTTCAAAGCGCTGAGTGCCTACTGTGCGCAGGCAAGCAGGCTCGATCTGGCTTGCCTTGCGCGCGATGCTGAGCCATTTTTATCGCAGGTTTTAGTGAGAGACGCCAAGCGCGGCACATGGCGCGTGCCGCACGACGAGCGCGTTGCTGCGGTGCTGGCTTTGGCGCCGTTCAACGCGCCGATCATGGGCGCGCAAGGCTTGGCGGCCGTGAATGTGCCCACATTTGTGATGGTCGGTACAGCCGATAGCGTCACGCCGCCCGAGCGCGATGCCTATCCGATCTACGAACAAGTCGGCGCGGCTCACAAGGCATTGCTGAGCTTGGAAGGCGCCGAGCATATGATCTTCTCCGATTGCATACCGCTGCTGGCTACGCTTCCGCACTGCAACGATGCAGTCTGGGAAGCGGCGCGCGCGCAGGCTATCATCAAGCACTTTGCAATGGCTTTCTTCTCAGCTACACTGAAAGGCGACTCAACTGCACGACAAGTGCTCAACACGCCAGCGGTTTTTGAAGGCCTGCGTTATCAGAGCACTTTTCGCTAGGTACGGCGAGAAAGCGGCTATGGAATCTCTGATCGGGCAACAGTTAGGTCAGTATCAGATCACCGCCAAGCTGGGTGCAGGTGGCATGGCGACGGTCTATCGGGCGCGTCAGACAAGCATAGAGCGCGATGTGGCGATCAAGGTCATCCGCACTGACCTGATGGAAGATGAGAATTTCGTGGCACGCTTCCGAAACGAGGCCCGCGTGATCGCTAGCTTGCAGCATCTGCACATTGTGAAGGTATTCGATTACGGCAATCAGGGCAACATTGTCTACCTAGTGATGGAGCTTTTGGAAGGCGGCAGCTTGAGCCGCTTTCTGCGCCAGAACGGCGCCTTGCCCTTGAAGCTAGCAACGCAGATGCTCAACCAGATCAGCGATGCGCTGGATTATGCACACAGTCGCGGCATCATCCATCGCGACTTGAAGCCTGACAACGTCCTGCTCGATCATCAGCAGAACGCCTTCCTAACTGATTTCGGCATTGCCAAAATACTCGGCGATACGTCCAGTCGGACGCGCACGGGCATGGTCATGGGCACGCCGCCCTACATGGCACCAGAGCTATGGCGCGGAGAGGTAGCGGAGGTTCGCACAGATATCTACGCGCTCGGCATCTTGCTCTACGAGATGCTGACAGGCACTATACCCTTCCGCGCCGACACACCCTATCAGATGATGCACCAGCACATTTACGAAGCGCCGCCTTCGCTAAGCGCTCAAGGCATCGATCTGCCCATTGGTGTGGATCACGTCCTCGCGAAAGCGCTCGCCAAAAATCCTGAGCAGCGCTTCGCTTCAGCAGGGCAGCTGGCAGAAGCATTCCGCGAGGCGCTCAGCGGGCAGGACTTCTCCCGTTTTGCGCCACAGCCGCCCCAGGCAGACAAGCCGCAGCCGACGCCTAAGCGGACGCCTGTGCGCACTGCCAGTGAGCTGCTCGCGCCGACAATGCCGCCAACCCTGCCCGAGTTCAGCACGCCCAGCAGCGGGCGCCTGCCAACTGAGCCGCATCTCCAGCGAAGCAAGCGCCGCGCTAATATTCTGGCGTTACTTGTGTCACTTTTGGTTGTCGCCATTGTCGGCCTCGGCGCTCTTGCCGCTCTCAGCGCCAACCAAGCGACGCTTGAGCAGACCGTCACGGCTGAAGCTATTGCAGGCCTGCCCACAGATACGCCTCAGTCGCCTATGATCATTGTCGTGCCGACAAGCTCGCAAGCACCGCCTGATCCGTCAGCCACACCTTCTCAAACGCCCAGCGACGTGCCGTCATCCACGCCGAGCGCGACTCTCACACACACGCCGAGCAGCACATCCAGCGCGACTGCAACACACACGCTGAGCAGCACGCCGAGCGCGACTGCAACGCACACGCCGAGCAGCACGCCGAGTGCGACTCACACACACACGTCCACTGCAACTTTCACCTACACCCCAAGCAATACGCCGAGCGCGACCTTCACCTATACGCCCAGCGCAACTGCAACACCTACTCTTGATCTTGCTACCATTGTCGCAGCGACTCTAGCGCCAATCCAGAGTGCCACAGCCCTTGCTCGGCAAGTTCAGCAGACTGTAGATGCTATTCAGGCTGCTACAGTTCAAGCCGAGCTATTTCGAGCCGAGCTAACGCGCGTAGCGCAGCAGCTCACTGCCGTGCGCGCGAACGCTCAGCAGACTCTGAGCGCTCAGCAGACTCTGGATGCTTTGCTCAGGCCAATAAACACGCCGACACACACGCTCACGCCGATACCAATGTCACTTGAGCTGACGCCAACGCCGATCACCTGCCCTGGCTTCCTGCCATCACGACTGGTGATTGGCCAATATGGGCGCATCACGCCGGGCGATCCGAATCGCCTGCGCGAAGTGCCTTTCGGGCCTGTTCTGACTCAAATTTACGCCGGCGAGACCTTCAGAGTGCTAGACGGTCCAATCTGTGGCACTACGCCCTCCGGTGAAGGACTAGCGTGGTGGAAGGTTGAGTTCATCAACCCACGCAACGGCAGGACGTACATCGGCTGGACAGCCGAAGGGAGCGGCGGCGCGTATTGGATCGAGCCGCTCAACGCGCCGTAGTTCAGCCGTACAAATCCATATGCGGCGGACGGTACAGGTCGGCGGCTTTGCCATCTTCAGGCGCGCCTTCGGGCAGGCGATAGCCGCGTATCAACACCACAGGCAAGCCTTCTGCAGCTTGCCCGCTGATCAGGTCAGCCGCAGCTGCCAGCTCATCTGCCAAGCCGATCTCAGTGTGCTGCAGCCGTCGTCCGAACAGATCGGCGCGTCCACGCAAGTCCAGCAGCGCTGGGATGCCTGCCGCGCCGATCGCCACGCCGACATTGCCAAAGCGATGCGGCCTGCCGTGCGTATCGCTCAAGATCACGGCAGGTGCAACGCCGCACAAGGCGCCAAGCCGCTCGCGTAGCCAACGCGCTGAGCGATCAGGGTTTTCAGGTAACAGGAGCGCCCAGTTGTCGTCGCCGCGCACATTGGATTGATCAACGCCGCTGTTGGCTGAGACAAACCCGAGCCGATGCCGTGTGATGATCACCTTAGCGCCGACGCGCGAGATGCCTTGCGCCTCGCGCAGCACCAGTTCCACTAAGCGCGCATCTTTGCCTGTCTGCGCGGCCAGCGCTAGCGCTTGCTCAGAAGGCTGCACTGTCCGCAAATCTACCAGGCGACCTTCTGCCTTAGAGACGATCTTCGATGTGATGACCAGAACGTCGCCTGGTTGTAGAGCTAAGCTGTTCTGATGAAGCGATTCGGCAATCAGGGCAGCCAGGTCGTCGCCTTGCTGAATGCTTGGCAATCCGCGTAAGGCAAAGAGCTGTAGGTCAGGCTCAGGCATGATCGTTGGGCGCAAAACCTGTGATACGAATGCCTGCGCCTTTTACTTTGTAGCGTCCGTTGATGTAGAGCAACACAGGTGTCAGCGCTTCAACAGCCACAGCGTTCATCAGCGGGCCTGCGTCTATGCCGCGCATGCCGATCGCTTCAATCAGCGCGATGGTTTGCGCTTTGGCAGCTTCGTCATCGCCACAGACCAAGACATCGCAATCTACGCTGTGATCCAGCTTCTTGAGATGGACGGCGCTCACATTCTGGAAAGCAGCGACGACTTTGACCGACTCGCCAAGCATGGCTTGTGCTTCCACACAGGCTGACTTGCCTTCAGGCACGTGGACAGTTCGGTAATCAGCGGGATTGATCGGCACGGTTACATCAATGAAGAGCTTGCCTTGTGCAGCTGCCTTGATAGCCGCGATAGTCTCGGCATGGGCAGTGTAAGGCACGCTCAGGACGATGATCTGGGCAGCAGCTGCAGCATCGGCGTTTGCCAAGCCATGAATGGCCTGCTTGCCAAGCGCAGTGTTCAGCTCAGCGGCTTTTTGGGCGGCGCGCTCAGGATCGCGTGAGCCGATGATGACGGGATAGCCTTTGTGCGCCCAGCGCAAAGCCAGCGCAGCGCCTTCCTTGCCCGTGCCGCCGATGACGGCAAGGGTCGGCAGTGTTTCGCTCATGATCGCTCCGAATCTTTTGAGAAATTGCGCAGTGCCGCTGTTATAGCGCACAAGCAGCGCAATATCAACACTCAATCTGCCAAGGCGATTCACTGCTGCGAGACGAAGGACGCCTGTTGAAGCCATGTGAGCCGTTGAATATAATGACGTCCAGAAAGCCGCAGGTCAAAGAGGAGGCCTTAGCTGATGCGAGCAACCCATAAAAATTTTATGGATGCTGTGATTATTCTTGAGGTA
>RFIM01000263.1 GCA_003695215.1 Chloroflexota bacterium | reverse complement strand
GCTATCACCTTCAGCGAACAAGTGTTCAGCAAGCGCATTGCCACAGAACGCGAGGCCGATTGTTTATGTCAAACGCCGTCAGAAGTGAGTTCAGCGTTGCCAATGCCTACCGCTACGATCGGCGCAGCGCGGTGCGTTGGCTGATTGCGCATGTGATGCGCTACAAATGGTTCTTCATCGCCACACTGCTGCTTTACATCGGCACTTATGCCGCATACACAGCTTCTGAGGCGTTGATCGGGCAAGCCATTGGCGCTGTGATCGCGCCTGAGAGCCTCGCCTTGCTGCCAACAATCGCTTTGAGCGTCCTCGGCTTGAAGCTGGCTGATAGCATCCTGAGCTTGATCGGCATCCTCTCAATTGAGACGATCGCCCAGCGCCTTGAGGTGGATGCGCGCGAAGAGCTTTACGTCAACCTGCTGGGCAAAAGCCAGACCTTCCACAATCAGCAGCGCGTCGGCGATATCATGGCGCGCGCCACAGAAGACGTGCAGCAACTGAACGGCATGATCAACCCTGGCGTGGCGATCACGCTCGAGACCGCGATCGGCATCGCCGTGCCGCTCATCTTCATCGCAGCTTTGCGCCTTGAGCTGCTGCTGGTGCCGCTGGTCTTCATCGCGCTTTATGTTGTGGCAGTGGTGCGTTACGTGCGCCACCTGAATCCAATGGTGCGCCGTCAGCGCGAGCAGTTTGGCAAGATGAACGCTAACTTGGAAGAGACCATCAGTGGCATTGAAGTGGTGAAGGCCAGCGCGCAAGAGGCCTTCGAGCGGCGCAAGTTTCGGCTGGCTGCCAGCTTATTCCGCGATTATTTCGTGCGGCAAGGCTATATCGAGGCGCGCTATCTGCCCGTCTTGCTGTTCGGAATCGCCTTCGGCTTGGCCTTCATACACGGCATGCTGCTCTATCAGCAAGGCGCCCTCAGCCTTGGCGATGTCATCGCGCTGATGGGCATCATGGGCGTGCTGCGCTGGCCTACCTTCGCCTCGATCTTCTCGATCGCGTTGGTGCAAGCAGGCGTGGAAGGCGCGCGCCGCATTGTGAACATCCTCAACACTGAGACCGAACTCGATCAGAACAGCGGCGGCTACAATCAGCCGATCCGCGGCCAGGTGACCTTCGAGAACGTCAGCTTTGGCTATGGGCGCACGCATACCTTGCACAACATCAGCTTCACGGTGCAGCCAGGGCAAACTGTCGCCATTGTCGGGCAGACAGGCTCGGGCAAAAGCACGCTCACGCAACTGATCAACCGCACCTATGACGTGACGCACGGGCGCGTTCTCATTGACGGCGTGGATGTGCGCCAGTGGGATTTGAATGCGCTGCGCTCGCAGATCGGCAAGATCGAGCAAGATGTCTTCCTATTCTCGCGCAGCATCGCCGAGAACATCGCCTTTGGCGTGCCGAACGCCACCCAAGAGCAGATCGAGCAAGCGGCGCGCATGGCACAAGCGCATGAGTTCATCATGAGCTTCAAAGATGGCTATCGAACGCTCGTCGGCGAGCGCGGCGTCACGCTCAGCGGCGGCCAGCGGCAGCGCATCGCCTTGGCGCGCGCCTTCCTGAGCAATCCGCGCATTTTGATCCTCGACGACTCGACCAGCGCCATTGACAGCGCCACAGAAGATCAGATTCAAAAGGCCATTCGGCAAGTGCAACAAGGCAGGACGACCTTCCTGATCACGCACAGGCTCTCGCAGATACGCTGGGCAGATGTGATCCTCGTCTTGGATGCAGGCGCTTTGGTCGCTAGTGGCACGCACGACGAGCTGCTGCGCCGTTCGCCGCACTATCGGCGCATCTTCGCCCGTTATGATATCGCCTTGCCGCCATTAGAAACTTCCGCAGCCGATTGACTCAGAAAGGCATTCCACATGGGCTTCCTTTTCGATGGTCTAGACGCTGAGGCGTATGACCGCAAGTACGACGATCGGCAGCTGGTGCGCCGCATTCTGGCCTACTTCAAGCCTGAAGCGCGCCGTATGTTCATCGTCGGCATCACTGTGCTGCTGGATACGCTCGCGCGCGCTGTAGTGCCGATTGTGATCTCGCGCGGCGTGGATGAAGTGCAGCATACTCAGGAGAGCACGCTGATCTGGACTTATGGGCTGCTAGTGACGGCACTGGGCGCCTCAGCTTGGCTCTTCAACTTCATTCGCCGCTCGCTGACGGCTGAGGCCGTTGGCAATGTGGTGCTGAAGATGCGCGAAGATGCCTTTGACGCAGTCATAAAGCGCGATCTATCCTTCTACGATCAGTTTCCGTCAGGCAAGATCGTCAGCCGCGTCACCTCGGATACACAGGCCTTCTCGACCGTTGTCACGCTCACCATTGAGCTGATCGGGCAGCTGCTGTTGGTCGCAGCGCTGTTGGTCTACCTGCTCTTCGTGGACTTGGTCTTGACGCTGATCGTGCTGCTCATGGTGCCGCTGATCGTCGGCACAGCGCTCACCTTCCGCAAAGTGGCGCGCTTCACTGTCCGCCATTCACGGCGCGTGCGCGCTGAAGTCAGCGCCTTGGTGCAGGAGACTATCTCAGGCATCAGCGTGGCCAAGACCTTCAGGCAAGAGCACGCCGTCTACGCCGACTTCCTGAAGTTGAATCGGCGCTCGTTCTGGATCAATTTGCGCATGGGCTACGTCTTCAGCGCCATCTTCCCGATCCTGAACGCGATCATCGCCTTCGCTATGGCAGCGATCGTCTATGTTGGCGGCTTGCGCATGCATGCAGGTGCGCTGAGCGCAGGCGATTGGTACCTTTTTGCGCAAGGCTTGGCGCTGATCTGGTTCCCGCTGACCAGCATCGCCTCATTTTGGAGCCAGTTTCAGCTCGGCTTGGCTTCAGGCGAGCGCGTCTTCGCCTTGATTGATTCTGAGCCGCGCGTAGTGCAGCGCGATAACCGAATCTTGCCCAATCTGCGCGGCGAGATCGCTTTCATCAACGTGCAGTTCAGCTACACCGATAAAGAGCGCGTGCTGGATAACTTCTCGCTGCACATCCGCGCCGGCGAGACTTTGGCGCTCGTCGGGCATACGGGCGCGGGCAAGTCTAGCATTGGCAAGCTGATCGCGCGCTTCTACGAGTTCCAAGCTGGCAAGATCACAATCGACGGCGTGGACATCCGCGCACTCGATCTGAGCGCCTATCGCGCGCAGCTGGGCGTGGTCACACAGACGCCATTTTTGTTCGATGGCACCGTGCGCGAGAATATCCGCTATGGCAAGATCGGCGCCACAGATGCGGAAGTCGAGCGCGCTGCAAAGCAGATCGGCCATGGCGATTGGCTCAAGAGCTTGAGCAACGGCTTGGATACAGAAGTGGGCGAGCGCGGCAGCAATCTCTCTATGGGCCAGCGCCAGCTGGTGGCCCTAGCGCGCGTCATGCTGCAGAATCCTGCCATTTTCATCCTGGACGAAGCCACGGCCAGCGTTGATCCACTGACTGAAGCGCTCATCCAAGAAGGCCTGGACACGATCATGCGCGATCGCACCTCGATTGTGATCGCTCATCGGCTCAGCACCGTCCGCCATGCCGATCGGATCATCGTGCTCCAAAAAGGTCGGATCATCGAGGAAGGCAATCACGAGCAGCTCTTGGCGCAAGGCGGGCATTACGCCGAGCTGTACAACACTTACTTCCGTCATCAAAGCCTTGAGTACATCGAAGCGCAGCGCAAAGCGGACGTCGCGCCGATCAACTGAGTGGCTTAGAGGGCGCATGGGCGCGCGACTTGACGTCCATGCGCCGCTTTGCTATGCTAGGCGCTCTAATTGATGCCTGCATGACGACGATGAGCGTGCCCGCAGAAGCCTTGCACAGCTGGCTTGGATTCAATCAGGTGCGTAGCCTGCGCTGGGCGCACTTGCGCGCCCTGCTGGAGCGCTATGACACGCCTGAGGCAGCTTGGCGCGCGCCGCAGAGTGCGTTGCACGAGGCAGGCTTGCCCAAGCCGACGCTCGAAGCGCTGCTGCAAGTGCGCCAAAGCTACGATGCAGCGCCTGCGCTGCGCCATCTGGCGCGCTTAGGCGTGCGCCTGCTGCCGATCACCGATCCTGACTATCCGCCGCTGCTGCGGCAAATTGCCGATCCGCCGCTGCTGCTCTATGTGCGCGGCACCTTTCAAGCCTGCGATCAGAACGCCTTGGCAGTAGTCGGCACGCGCAGCGCCACAGAATACGGCAAACGCATGACGGCGCATCTCGTCGAGCCGTTGGCGCGCCAAGGCGTGACTATCATCAGCGGCCTAGCCTATGGCATCGACTCAGCGGCGCATCAGGCGGCCCTGCGCGCAGGCGGGCGCACTATCGCCGTCTTGCCGTGCAGCATCGATCGGCTCTATCCAAGCGCCCAAGGCGCGCTTGCCGCACAGATCATAGCGAACGGCTGCCTGATCAGCGAGTTTCCGCTCGGCACTCGGGCTGAGCGGCACAACTTCCCGCAGCGCAATCGGATCATCAGCGGCTTGGCCTATGGCGTCCTGATCGTCGAAGCCTCTGAGAAAAGCGGTGCGCTGATCACAGCCGATTACGCCCTAGAGCAAGGCCGCGAGGTCTTCGCTGTGCCTGGCAGCGCGCTCTCGCCTGCCAGCAGCGGCACAAACGCCCTGATTCGCAACGGCGCCACGCTCACCACAAGCGCTGCGGATATCCTGGAAGTGCTTGCGCCCAATGCCGCCGAAGCGCTCAAGATGGCGCCATCACAAGCGCTGGACTATACGCCTGAAGGCCCTGATGAAGCGCGCATCCTAGAGCTGCTCAAGGGCGAGCAAGCGCAGCACATTGATGCAATCGTGCGCCTGAGTGGTTTGTCTGTCAGCCGCGTCAGCGCCGTGCTGACCGTCCTAGAAGTCAAAGGCATCATCTGCCAGAGCAGCGCTGGATACTATAGCTTGGCTCTGAGGTCTAAATAACTATGGAGTTTTGCCGATGTCAGAAAATTTTTATGCCCTGATCATGGCAGGCGGCGGCGGCACGCGCTTGTGGCCGCTCAGCCGCCAAGACCGCCCTAAGCAAATGCTCCCACTGACCGAGGAACGCACCTTGTTCCAAGTGACCGTCGAGCGTTTGCGCGATCTACTGCCTACGGATCACATCTTCGTGGTCACAGGCGCAGATATGGCCGAAGCCTTGCATCAGAGCACGCCGAACCTGCCCTTCGAGAATTTCATTGTCGAGCCGTTCGGGCGCGATAGCGGGCCCGCGGCCGCCTTAGGTGTTTTCCGCATCGCTGAGCGCGATCCCGAGGCTGTGATCGCCATCCTCTCAGCCGATCATCACATTGCCGATGAAGAGGCGTTCTTGCAGGCTCTGCGTGCCGCTGTCGTCTTTGCACGGCAAGGCTATATCGTCACGCTGGGCATCGCGCCCAGCTACCCTGCCACAGGCTTCGGCTACATCGAGCGCGGCGAGAAGCTCGGCGAAGCGCACGGCTTGGCAGTCTATCGCAGCCTGCGCTTCACTGAGAAACCTGATGAAGCCACAGCCGCGCTCTTCCTGAGCAAAGGCACCTACAGCTGGAATGGCGGCATGTTCATCATGACGGCTGCGCGCGCCAAGCAAGAATTTGCGCGCCAACAACCTGCCATGTACGCGCTTTTAGAGCGCGCCATCGCGCAGCCTGCTGAACTGCCCGCGATCTGGCAGCAAATTCAGAAGATATCGCTCGATTACGCCATCATGGAAGGCGCACAAGACGTGGCCGTCATCCCTGTCCAGATGGGCTGGAGCGACGTCGGCACTTGGTCAACCTTGTTTGAGGTCCTAGCGCGCGATCAGGACGATAACGTTGTGCGCGGCGGCGATCATATACGCATTGATACGCGCAGCACGCTGATCGTCAGCGAGCGCCTGGTCGTCACTATCGGCGTCAGCAACTTGGTGATCGTCGATAGCGGCGATGTCATCTTGGTCTGTGATAAAGACCGCGCCCAAGACGTGCGCGAGGTGGTCAGGCAACTCAAGGCGCAAGGCAAGGATGCTCATCTGTGAGCGCAAGCGCGCGGCGATGTGCCAAGCGTCGCTGCAACGCGCTACAATCTCGAGTGTTCTAATGTAGTGTCGTTTCAGCGATCAATCGGTCTGCTTGTGATCGTCACTAATCTCGACCAGTCGAATGCCTGGCAAGCCGTCCTGAAATGTGATGGAACGCGCTTGCGCTACCTGATGACAGCCGCGCTCTTGTGGCTAGAGCAGCACGTTGAGCAGATCAACGCACTCAACGTCTTCCCTGTGCCTGATGGCGACACTGGTACCAACATGCTGCTGACCCTGCGCGCTGCCGTTGCTGCTATCGTGCACGACGAGCGCACCGCTATCGGCGAGATCGCTGCCAAGCTGGCTCACGGCGCCCTGCATGGCTCGCGCGGCAACTCTGGCACTGTCCTCTCCCAACTTTTGAGTGGCATCGCTGAGGCACTGCGCGGCGCCGCGGAGCTAGACGCGCCCTTGATGGCGCGCGCCTTCCAGCGAGCAGTCGAGGTCGCTTATGCGACCTTCCCTAGGCCTGTGGAAGGCACGATCCTGACGGTAGCGCGCGCTATCAGCGCAGCCGTCACGCAAGCCGCTGCACACACAAGCGATCTGCGGCAGTTGTTCCTGATCGGCTTGGAGAGCGGCAGGCAGGCTCTGGCTGAGACGCCGCGCCTGCTGCCAATCTTGGCGCAAGCAGGCGTCGTGGATTCGGGCGGCCAAGGCCTGATCGTGATCATGGAAGGCATGGCGCGGCTGTTCGCTGAGCCCAGCAGCACGCCTTTGGCCATGCCTGCGGCGCTGAGCGCCGAGTCGCTTGAGGCAGCCTTCGCGCTCTCAGAAGAGGCTGGTGCTGATGGCTTCGGCTATGACGTACAGTACATGCTCTATGGCGAGAATCTGGACGTAGATGCCATTCGCGCGGCCATCAGCGCCATGGGCAGCTCGCCAATTGTGGTCGGCACGCCTGACGCTGTCAAAGTACATGTTCACGTATCTGATCCGAACGTGCCGCTCGCCTATGGCGAAGCGCTAGGCAGGCTGAGCGATGTGGTGATCGAGAACATGCAAGCGCAGAGTGACGCCTACCGCGCTACACGGCTAGCTGCGGCGCGCCGCACGTCGATCGCTGTGATCAGCGTGGCTTACGGCGAGGGCATTGCTCAAGTTTTCCGCGATCTAGGCGCGCAGTTGCTCTCGGGTGGCCAGAGCATGAATCCGAGCGTCGGCGAATTCCTGGAGGCTATGCGCTCGGCCGATGCAACGCAAATCATCTTGCTGCCGAATAATCCGAACGTGATCCTCACGGCGCAACAAGCTGCCAAGCTGGCTGAGCGCGAACTGAACTGCTCGGCCGCGGTCATCCCGACGCGCAGCTTGCCACAGGGCATCGCCGCGATGATCGCCTGGCAAGCCGAAGGCGATCTTGAGGCGATCTGTGCGGCAATGGCTCAAGCAGCGGCGCGTGTCCGCAGCGGCGAGATCACGGCTGCCACGCGCGAAGTACACTGGGAAGGCTTGCACATTCAAAGTGGGCAGCTCATCGGGCTGCTAGACGATCAGATCGTGTGCGCAGGCACAAGCCTTGGGCAAATTCTCCTGGATTTATTAGCGCAGGCTCAGGCAGAGGCGTACGAGGTGATCACGCTGTACTATGGCGCGCCGATCGCTGCTGCGGCAGCTGAAGCAGCCGCTGAATTGGTGCGTAGGCGCTACCCTGAGCAAGAAGTGACGCTGCTGCGCGGCGGTCAACCATACTATCACTTCATCATCGGCATTGAATAGCGCCAAGCAGCCTGTGTTATAATCAAAACGGGTAAATCTAGCCGAGCGTGTCGTGCTGCAGCGGCGCGCTGAAGGAGCGTTGAGCGCGTGTTTGGCACAGACTTTTTCATCCTCGCGCAGATCAGCACAGGTTTGAACCTGATCATCGGGAAGCTGCTCGCTTCTGCTTTGGTTCTGCTGATCGCCATGACGGTACACGAATTTGCGCACAACTATGTCGGCTATCGCATGGGCGATCCGACGCCGCGCGATCTAGGGCGCCTGACTTTGAATCCGCTGGTTCATATCAACTGGGTCGGCTGGGCAATGTGGGTGCTGATCGGTTTTGGCATTCTCGGCTCGGCGCCGATCAGCGAGTGGCGGATGCGCGATAGGCGCTGGGGCTACTTCTGGGCAGTCGCCGCGGGCCCGCTCTCGAATCTGGCCTTAGCGGCCTTCGCCGCATTGCTCTATCGGCTCGGAATCTGGCGCTTTGAATTCTTCAGCCGCACGGACTTCTTCTTCAACCTGAATCAGTTCATGACGCTCTTCTTCAGCTTGAACCTGCTGCTCTTCCTGTTCAACTTGCTGCCATTCTTCCCATTCGATGGCTGGCATATGCTGCGCAAGCTCCTGCCGCCACGCGAGGCGAGCATACTGGAGCGCTACCAACAGGAGAGCATGTACGTCTTTTTAGGCTTGCTGATCCTTTCGTTCATCGGCTTCAACTTGTTCGGCGCGATCTTGAATCCGCCCTATACTTTCATCGCACGGCTGTTGCTCGGCTTCTAAGGTGAGCGCATGACAGCTGTTTCGCGTTTGCGCCAAGGTGTGCGCGTTCTCTTCGCTTGGCTGCGCCCAGTGGATGAGGATCTAGCGGCGCAGGTTCTGCCGCCGAACCTGTTGCCGCTCTTCAAGCAGATGCGCCGTGCCGAGCGCCAGCATGGGCTGAGCGTGCTGCGCACGCTGCAGCGGCGCGGCTGTGCGCATCCTGCGGCCTGGCAGGCTGCTCTGCTGCACGATTGTGGCAAGTCGCGCTATCCTTTTCCGCTCTGGCAGCGCGCTTTGGTGGTCATCGTCAGCGGCTTTTGGCGCCAACGCGCCGCACAGTGGGGAAAAGGCGCGCCGCGCGGCTGGCGGCGCCCATTCGTGATTCGGCAGCAGCATCCGCAGTGGAGCGCAGAGGCTGTGGAAGCGCTCGGCGGCGATCCTTTAGTGGTGCGCCTGATCGCCGAGCATGCTGAGAAACTCAAAGGCGCGCCATGCAATGACTTCGAGCAGCTCTTGCACGCCTTGCAAGAGGCTGATAACGCCAATTGAGGAATATAGCTATGGCGAACGTAAAAGTGACTATTCTGGGCATGAATCGGCTTGGCGCCTCTTTTGGTTTGGCGATCCGAGCCTTGAATAACAAGCCCGACCACAAGCACACTTTCACGGTCACAGGCTGCGATCGGCGCGCTGAGCGCGTGCGCAAGGCAGCTGCGATTGGCGCGCTGGATGCCCAGCAGCTGGACTTTGAAGCTGCTGTGCGCGAAGCCGATATTGTGCTGCTGTGTGTGCCTTACAGCGAGACCGAAGCCGTCCTGAAGCTGATCGGCGGCGCGCTGAAGGCAGGCGCAGTCGTCTTGGATAGCGCGCCGCTCAAGGTGCCTTCGCTGAGCTGGGCAGAGCGCTACTTGCTGCGCGACTCTGACGGCGATCAGCAGGCTTACCTGGTCGGTATCACGCCGATCTTGAATCCGAGCTATCTTGGCTTGCCTGAAGATGCGCCCGAGAGCGGCCGCGCCGATCTGTTCGAAGATGGCGTGCTGATCATCGCGCCTGCGCCAAACTGCCCGCCTGATGCTGTGCAATTGGTCAGCGATCTAAGCGAGCTGCTCGGCGTGAAAGTGCATTTCACCGATCCTGCTGAACACGATAGCATCGCTGCAGGCATGGAAGGCTTGCCGCTGTTGCTGCAATTGGCGCTCTTCAGGGCGCTGCATAGCTCGCCTGCTTGGAAAGACGCGCAGTGGTTTGGCAATCCGTCTTTCGTCTTGGCAACCTATCGGCTGATCGAGAGCGATCCTGAAGCGCTTGGCAGCTTGCTCTACCGCAATCGGCAGAATCTGATCCATCGCCTTGACGCGCTCATGGCGCAATTGGCGCATCTGCGCGACGTGCTGCAAGTGGAGGATGAGCTGCTGCTCGGCGAGCTGTTCCAGACGGCGATGAGCGATTACGCTGAGTGGCAGGTGGCGCGCTTGCGCAACAAATTCAACACAGAGCCTGATCTGAGCGAGGCTGCGGCGCAGGCGCGCAGCTCGCTCTCGCTCTTTGGCGCTTTCGTGCCGACTTTCCGCCCGCGCGGCAAAGAGAAGAAGAGCCGCAAATGATCCGCGCCGCGATCTTCGATTTCGGCGGCGTGCTGATGCGCACACACGATGCCTCAGGCAGGCGCGGCTGGGCAAAACGCCTGAACCTGGCGCCAGGTGAGCTGGATCGGCTTGTCCATAACAGCGGCCTGTGGATCGAGACGCAGCGCGGCACGCTCTCGCCCGAAGCCTACTGGCAGGCCATCGGCGAGCAGCTCGGCCTCAGCGGCGCGGCGCTTGAGCAACTGCGCGCCGACTACTTCAAGGGCGATGTGCTGGATGAAGGCTTGGTCGCTGTGATAGATCGCCTGCGCGCACGCGGCTTGCGGCTCGGCTTGCTCAGCAACGACTCAATGGCGTTGGCGCAGAAGCTAGAGGCGCTCGACCTATACCGTCACTTTGACGCAGTGGTGATCTCAGCGCAGATCGGCGCGCTCAAGCCTGAGCCAGAGGCCTTTCGCGCCATTGCGGCTGCGCTTCAGGTCAGCTTGCCCGAGTGTGTCTTCATTGACGACAACACTGCTAACGTGGACGGCGCCAAGAGCGTCGGCATGCATGGCATACGCTACACGCCTGAGCTGGACGTTGAAGCCGCACTCGCGCCTCTACTGGACGATCCCCGCGCCACTACGAAGGTCATCATCTTCGATTTTGGCAACGTGCTGGACATTCCCGACGACTGGGAAGCCTGGTTGGCGCAGCGCGAAGCCATTGCGGCGCCGTTTGGCCTCAGCGGCGAGGCGCTCTGGCACGCCTTGTACCACAGCGAAGCCTGGCAGCAGGTCAAAGTTGGCGCCATCAGCTACGAGAGCTACCTTGAGCAGGCTTTGGCGCCGCTCAAGCTGCCCGATCATGCGGCGCGCCTTGAGCTGCTGCGGCGACTGTTCGCAGGCCGAGATCGAGTTCACCCTGAGATGATGGCGCTCTTGCAAGCGCTCAAACCGCACTATCGCTTGGCCCTGCTCAGCAACGCTCATCAAACTGACGTCGCAGCATGGATGGCCCAATTCAACCTGACGGATATGTTCGAAGTGGCCGTCAGCTCGGCTGTAGTAGGGCTTGCCAAGCCTGATCCGCGTATCTACCAGCTGATCCTGCAGCAGCTGGACGTGCAGCCTGCTGAGGCGCTTTTCATCGACGACTTGACGCGCAACACGCAAGCTGCCG
>RFIM01000030.1 GCA_003695215.1 Chloroflexota bacterium | reverse complement strand
GCAGGCAGCTACGGCGATCAGCCCGCCTGGCGCAATCCACAACAATCGCAGCATCACAAGGTCATCCCGCTCAGCACGCAAGCCACAGCCATGATGCAAGAAGCTTTCCGCCAGCTGGGCATGTTGCCACAATTCAACGCGCGCAGCGAGGCCGTCTATCAGCTGACCAGCGCCGACCTATATCGCTTTTACGTGCCCGAAGCGCTCGGCAGCCCTTTCATTCCCGATCAAGAGCAGTTCGTCAAGCCTTACGGTATCCGCTCTGTCGTCGGCATGGGCAGCCAGTTCGTCTCAGGCAATGCCTACATGCTGATCGCTTTTAGCCACATTTTCATCAGCGATCAGCAATCGCGCAACTTCACAGCCTTAGCGCCTTTCGTGGCGACTTTGCTCGCCGTTTACGATGCCAAAGTGCCGCTATGGAGCTTCTGAGCGCTCAGGCTTTGTCATAGAGCGCACGGATCAGCGCGCCATCAGCGGGCGGCACATCGGCGAGCGCTAGATTCTCAGCCACGTGCGCTGGATCTTTCATGCCGATCAGCGCTGTGCAGACGTCAGGCGTGCTACGCACAAATTGGAGCGCACGCTGCGCTTGGCTGCGCAAATCAGGCAAGGCTGCTGTTACCTTCGGCGATTCCATCACCGCAAGGCGGCCTTGCATTAGCGGCGCGCTGACCATCACCGTCAAGCCGAGCTCAGCTGCCGCTTCGATGGCGCTCAAGAAAGCCTCGCCTAGCTGCTGATTTTCAAAGGCATAGGCTTCGGTCATGAACAGGTTGTAAGGCAGCTGCACATAGCGCAGGTTATGATTCTGACCGCCGACTTCTGTGGCAAGGCCGACGATCTCGGTCAGCGAGAGATAGTCAGGCGCGTCGGGCAGGGCGCGGAAAGCCGTCCAAGTGGCTAGCCCATAGCTGCCGATTTGACCGCGTTCGACGGCCAGCTCAAGCGTCTCGAAGGCGTCCAGCAGGCGCGCGCGGAAAGTCTCTGCTGAGATGGCGATAGATTGCGTCTCAGGATTGTGCAGATAGTAGATATCGATGCAGTCCACGCCGAGATTTTGGCAGCTGAGCGCGATCATGCGCTCGAGATAAGCAGGCGCCATGCAGTGTTGGTAGCGCGCTGCGAATTCGTGCGCTTTGGCATAGCCTGTCCTGATGAACTGCTCGTAAGCGTAGACGCGCGGATCGTCAGGCGGCTCTTCATAAGGTACGAAGCCGCCTTTTGTGGCGATCACGATTTCGTCGCGCGCGAGCATGCCTGAAGCCAAGGCTTGGCGCAGCCAAGCGCCGAGCGCGCGCTCGCTGCGCTGATAACGGTAGTTGATCGCGCAATCAAAGACGTTGCAGCCGCGCGCCACAGACTCGGCGAAGGCAGCGCGGTAAGCGCTATCAGTCGCTTCATCAGCATTGCCAAGATAGGTGCCGTGGCCAAGGCTGGAGAGCCACAAGCCATCTGCGGCTTGGCGGTAGTTAGCTTGGCGCGCTGCAGGCTGACGCTCTACGAAACGGCGCGTGCCTTCAGGTGTGGCGCGCATAGCAGGCATTCCTCTCTTGGCAGGCGCCAGCGCCTAGATGATTCCGAAGGCAATGGCAAGCACGAAGGCGCCGATGAAGAATACGCCCAGCAGCACAGCGCCCGTCCACGGATAAATCTCAGGATCGAGAATCACGCCGCGCCGCCGCGCCACCCGCAACGGCAACCCAAAGACGGACCAGAACAAAATTGTGCCGACGAACACAGCCGCCGCTGGAAACAACAGGCCGCTGAGCGACCAGTTGACGTTGCCCTGCTCATCTGCCGTCAGCGGGCGAGCTAGGCTGAAGAGAATCAGCGCGGCGATGCCCGCCAAGATCACGCCGACAATCAGGCTGGCGATAGTGACGCGATAGGTGAAGCTGCGATCAATCTCCAAAGGCGTTTCAGGCTCGGAAGCCTGCGAGTGCGTTTGCGAGTCCATTTCGCTCATGGCAATTCCTCTGCGCCAATTTTCGCCTAAGGCGCCTTGAATGCCAACTATGGCGTCGCGTTGGGCAAGCGGCTGAAGATGACCTGATCGCCGACTGAAGAGGACGCCTTGATGTGATCGCGCGTCAGATCGTTCACGCGCAAGGTCATGGAGTAGGTGAAGCGCTCGGGCAGGTCGGAATCTTCAACAGGCACGAAAATCTTCGATTCGCCTTGCACTGAAAGGCGATTGTCGCTCAGCCACCACTGCCCGAGGATGCGCATTTCCATTGGCAAGCCATCTTGTTCGGTCACCAGAAGGCCGATGGCTTTGCCGCTTGCCTCGAACAGGAATTGTCCTTCGCCTGAGGCGCCATTGCGCGTATTGTGGAAGGTCACGCGCCACTCGCCGGGCAGCCACTGGCTCGCTTCCTCAGGGTCTACCAAGCGTTCATCAGGCGCCGCGTCAGGATCGCCGCCGAGCAGCGCGATCAGCTCGCGCAGCGCTTCATCGTAGCGCGCGCGGCTGAAATCGATGACGGGCGCGCCTGCCAGGAGCGGCTCTTGATCGCGCAGCAGGTACACCTCTTGGCGCTTGGCGACGATGATCGGGCGCTTGCGCTCTACGGCCATGCGCACTTGATCGAAGGTCTCTGTGCTTGTGGTGGTGGTAGCTGAGAGAATCAGCACAAATTGGTCGGATTCGATGATGCCTTGAATCTGATCCAAGCGGCGCGTCTCGGCGCTAGTGCCTTCAGCGGATTGATCGATCCAGACGTTCAAGCCGCGCCGCATCAGGTCGAGCGCCAATTTGCTCGCCAGGCGCGTATCGGCATAGCAATAACAGATGTAGACGGTCATCGGTCAGCAACTTCCTTCGCGGTGCCAAGCGATCACATACCCTTGCACGCTCTGCGAGACGGCGCGTCCGTTGATGATAGTGCGCACGTTGATATAGACAGGATACTTGCCGGGCGATTTCAGGTCAAGTGCGTTGACATAGACTGTGACGGGCTGGCCGAGTCGCGGGCGCGGCGGCTCGACTTCCACGAAAAGCTGGCCAATGTTCACAGGCAGTACGTTCAGCTCTAAGCTGGCTGGATAGCCGATGTTATGGACGGTGAAGCTGCCGAGTTTGAGACGCTGCGGGCAGAAGAGCGAGATTTCGGCAGTCATTGCATCGCTGACGAGCCATAGGCGCGGCAGGTAGCTGATCGGATAGCGGCGCATGCGCTGCAGGGCGTAGTAGGCGGGCGTCGGCTCGCCATTGTGGCGTAGCAGGCCGAACCAACGCATATGATCGCACGGCGCCAGCCAATCCATCTGCTGCCAGTTCATGTTCCACACGAACATCGGGCCTGCCCAGGGCCAGTTTTGGCGCGCGTACTCAAAAGCGCGCACCAGATAGTCCGCCTGCTGCTTGCCACTAACCGCCATCCAGGCAAAGCCTGTGAAGGCAGGATCGTAGTTGCTGCACTGGAAGCCATCTTCGCGCGGATCGCGCAGCCAGCCGAATTCGGTCAGCCAGATTTGCTTGTAGATGCCGTAACTTTCCATCAAGGCGCGGATGCGCTCTGTACGCCTGAAGACGAGCGGCTGAGCGCCAAAGGGATCGGCTTCAGGCGGCAGATTGTAGCCGTACGGATGATAGCCGAAGGCATCGAAATAATCCGCGGCGCCGTTCTCGAACATCTCGCGAGCGTACTCTAGATCGTCCACAGCCATGCGATTAGGCGTGGTGATGGTTGGCGCCAAGCCGCCTGAGACCACGATCAGGCTCGGCTTGATGCGTTTGATAGTGGTGTAGGCGACGCGCAACATTTGCACGTATTGCCAGGCGTTCGGCGGCCTGCCGCCCCACTCGTGGCTCAGGTTTGGCTCGTTGTGAATTTCCACAGCGTCAATTGGCGCCGCAGCAATGGCGCGCGCTTTCTCGGCAATGGCCTGGCGGAACTGTTCCCAGTTCTCAGGATAGCCCATGTCGAAGCGATAGAGGATGCGCTTGCCACGAAAAGCGTAGGCTGAGCCGATAGTATAAACCTTGACCCAGTCCACGCCGAGCTGCATCACCCAGTCGGCTGAGACATCTGTATTCGGCCCGAAGTGGATGCCGAAGGCGACGTGCGAGAGCTCTTCCTGAGCCGCGCTAGGCGCGTAGCCACTCATCAGGCCAATCAGGGCGATCAGCAGTGCGCTCAGCCGCTTCTTGATCCGCATTGGCTACCCTACTGCTCACCGAATTTTGCCCGATAGTTTAGCGCATATTGGCGAAGGGCGCTCAAGGCTCACTTGCGGCGTCGCGGCGGACGCTTGGCAGTGTTCGGCTTGCGTCGCGGCTTAGTAGGGCGTTGCGTGATGCGCTCTGGGCGTGGCTTGCTGCTAGGCTTGGCAGGGCGCGTCGGGCGATCCTCGCGTTTTTGAGCGGGCTGAGCAGGCGCAGAGCGGCGCAGCGCGCCTAGTCTTCGGGCAGGGCGCTGCACGAAGCGCTTTGGCGTCATGGACAAGCTGTAGGCGAAGGCTTTCAGGGTCGCCACTTCAGTCTCAGTCAGGTGGCGCCATTGGCCTGGCTTCAAGTCGCCGAGCGCGAGTGTGGCAAAGTGCGTACGCACGAGACGCTGCACAGGGTAGCCGAGCGTATTGGCCACGCGCCGAATCTGGCGCTTGCGCCCTTCCGTCATGGTGATCTGCAGCGTGCTGCTGTGCGCTTCGCGCCGTAAGACCTTGATCTGCACGGGCAAGGTCTTCCCGTCGTCCAGCATCACGCCACGCGACCAAATCTCGAGCGCCTCATCCGAGATGCGCCCTAGCACGGTGACTTCATAGACTTTCGCCTTCTGATAGCGCGGATGCGTCAGGCGCTCAGCCAGATCGCCGTCGTTGGTCATCAGCACCAAGCCTTCGCTATCGGCGTCGAGCCTGCCTGCTGGATATAAGTGACCTTCGAGTGGGATCAGGTCGCGCACCGTTTGGCGAGTCTCTTGATGCTGTGGCGTGACGGCCGTGACCACGCCCATGGGCTTGTTGAGCATGATGTAGATACGCGGCGTGTTGATTTTGAGCCGCTCGCCGTCTACGCGCACCTCATCGACGCTCAGATCGGCGCGGTCGCCAAGCACAGCGCGTTTGCCGTTGATGGTGACTCGCCCTTGCTTGATCAGCTCCTCAGCCTCGCGCCGCGAGGCGATGCCCGCCTTTGAGATCAGTTTTTGAAGCCGTTCAACAGCCATAGCTCAATGCTCGACGCGCAGTTTGCCGTCGCCTTCGACCACATGCCCAATGGACCAGCCTTGCGCGCCACGCGCCGCCAACTCGTCCAGCAAGGCGGGCGCACGGCTTGCCATGACGGCGATCAGCAAGCCGCCGCTCGTCTGTGGATCGAAGAGCAGCATGCGCGCTGTGTGCGGTAAATCCTCAGGGAAAGTGACATGCGGCTCGTAGTAGGCGCGGTTGGCATTAGCGCCGCCAGGGAAGCACTCCGCTTCGGCGTAGCGCTGCGCGCCTTGCAGCCATGGCAAGGCGCTATAGCTCAGGACGATATCCACGTGACTCAAGCTAGCCATCTCACGGGCGTGGCCGAGCAAGCTGTAGCCTGTGACATCGGTCATGGCGTGCACGCCAACGGCTTGCGCCGCTTGCGCTGCAGCCCGATTCAAGCGCATCATGCTCTGCACAGCCGCCTCGACATCAGCCTGATCGGCTACGCCGCGCTTGAGCGCTGTGGTGATCACGCCTGTGCCAAGCGGCTTGGTCAAGATCAGGACATCGCCGACTTGCGCACCGCCTTTGGTCAGCACGCGCTGCGGATGCACAAGGCCTGTCACGGCAACGCCGTATTTGGGCTCGTCATCCTTGATGCTGTGTCCGCCGACGATAGCAGCGCCGCCTGCGCGCAAGCTGTGGGCGCCGCCGCGCAGAATTTCGGAGAGAATGGCAGTATCCAAATGCTCAGGGAAGGCAACCAAGTTGATGCCAAACAGCACCTCGCCGCCCATGGCATAGACGTCGCTCATGGCGTTGGCAGCCGCAATGGCGCCAAAGGAAAATGGATCGTCCACCACAGGCGGGAAGAAGTCCACTGTTGCGATGATCGCCTGCGCTTCGTTCAGCTGGTAGACGGCGGCATCATCCGGCGCTTCTAGCCCGACGAGCATAGCAGGGAATTCAGCGGCAGGGAAGCTGGCTGCTAACGGCTGCAGCACGTGCGCCAGCTCACGCGGGGAGAGTTTTGCCGCGCAGCCTGCACAAGCAGCTAGCGCAGTCAGTTTGATTGATGGCACAGACTCTGACATGCGATTGACCTTCCACAATCAGCCAATTTGCGGGCAATTATAGCGCTTGGGGCGCTTTTTTCAGCAACAATCAAAGATCGATCAAGAGCCTGTAAAAAAACTATAAAAGTTGAGAGCCTTCTGTGGCGTGGGGCCGCTTGCCTGATTGACTCAGCCGAGACCTTGCCCATAAACTGAAAGCATCAACCGCTGAGTGCAGCACTGCAAAAGCGAACTTGCACAAGCGGTGAGAAGCAAAAGTTCATGGTCAAGGTAGGTGGAGGATAGGCAATGGGCGCTCCAAAGATTCAGGCGGACTACGACTCGCTCGATCAGATCGCCGCTAACTTCAGCAAGGAGTCTGATCAGACCAAGCAGCTGTTGCAGCGGGTGAAGAGCTGTGTCGATCAGCTGCGCAACGGCGGTTGGATCGGCAAAGGCGCGGAAAGCTTCTACAAGGAGATGGAAGAAGTCGTCAATCCTGCCATGCAGCGCATGATGAGCGCGCTGGCCGAGGCTTCTTCAGCGACCAAGCGCGTGGCGGAGGCCTTGCGCAAGGCGGAAGAAGAAGGCTGCGCACTGTTTAGCTAAGTCAGGTTCACAACATACACAGGTACTGAGGGAGGTTTGGCATGTCCGGCATTGATGTCCAGATGGACTACGAGCTCGTCGATCAGATGATCAAGATTTTCGACAACGGCGCGCAGCAGCTGCAAGAGACCATGCAGGCGATGCAGGCTGTGGCACAGAAGATGCGCGGTGGCGCCTTGTTGGGCTTGGGCGGCGATGACTTCGCTGAAGCGCTGGAGAAAATTCTAGCGCCGCGCATCCAGAAGCTGATTGACAAATTCAAGGAACTTGCAGGCGATGTCAAGTTTGCTAAGGACGCTATCCAGCGCGGCGATATGACAGCACGTGGTCGGTTCCTATAATAACGAGCAGAGTGAGGAGGAGGACAAACCATGGCTATTTTCACGTTCATCGCAGGGCAGATCGAGGAGCAGATTCAGCAGTTCAGCCGCCAGGCAGATACCTGCGACCGCGTTGTGAACAACATCCGCTCTGGTGCGCAGCCCATTCAGAACGGCGCGTGGATCGGCAAGGGCGCTGAGGCGTTCAAGGCGGAGTTGGTCCGCCGCGTCATTCCGCAGATGATGGAGCTGATCGCCGCGATCATGGGCTTTGGCGGCAAGCTGGGCAACGCGCTCAACGTCATGCGCAACGCCGACAAGATGGTGCAAGGCATCGTCGGCCAGGTCGCTGGGATCTTCGAGAAGATTTTCTAAGTTCGGGTCAAATCAGTGAGCATAAGTGAGTAAGGAGCGAGGCTCATGGCAGACGTTGCAATGGATTATGAAGTCGTAGCGCGCATGGCGAAAATCTTCGCGACTTCCGGCGATGTGCTGAAGACAGTCGGCACTGTGCTGGAGATCGCCGCCAAGGTTCTGAAGGCAAGCGCCATGTTTGGTCTGGTCGGTAACTTGGCCCTGGCGTACTACATGGATAACATCGCCACCAAGTGCAAGACGCTCTCCAACACCTGCATCGAGATGGATGGCGACTTGCAAGGCGCGATCAAGGCGCTGCGCGACGGCGACTATAGCGGCTCGACTCGGTTTGTTTGATCGTCAAGCACTCTGAGCGTCAAGAGGCAGCGCCCGTGAGAACACGGGCGCTGCTTGTTTATAGTGCAGCCTTATTCAGTGGCGATGCTCTGATCCACTTGCTGGTTAGCAGGCACGATCTTGACGAATTCCTTATCCCAGCGGCTCAAGATTTCATCGATGCGGCGCGCCTCGGCATGCTGGTTGCTATCGCTCAGCACTTCGCGGTAGCCGCACAGCAGGTCGTACAGATTGGCGGCGTCGCTAGCATCCACAGCCATGATTCTGACGTTAGCGCCTTGGGCCAAGCGCCGCTTGAGCGCTGCCTCGTCAAAGCCCAGCTCAGGGCGCAAGCGCACATAAACCACGCCGCCTGTCATGCCGCTGCAAATCCACGGGCCTGGATCGCCCAGCACCACAGCGCGCCCTGCAGTCATATACTCGAAGGCGAAGCCTTTGATGTTGGCGCGGCTTGCCAAGAACCCTTGCTCATCGCGCAGCTTCTCGGTCAGCTCGCCGCCAATGACCAGATCGGCGCCTGAGAGGCGCACCCCGGCGCGGCTATCCGCATTGCCCTGCACAAAGAACTGACCGCGCTGCGCGCCATAGGCGAAACTCTTGCCGACGCTGCCGCCGACGCGCACGCCCTTGGTGTTCATGCCCTTCAAGATTGCCACGCGGCCGCCAATGGCACACTTGCCCAAGCCATCTTGGGTGCCGCCTTCCACTAGAATCTCGATATCAGCGCCGTGGAACGCGGCTAAGCCATTGCCCGGCACGGTTGAGCCGTTGAAGTTCAGCCGAATTGCCTTCGGACGCGCGCCATTCTGATGCAGCACCTCGCGCCCGCCGATGCTGCGCCCGTTCTCAAAGCCGTAGCGCCGCACCAACGCACCGACTAAATGCGTGCCCACGGCGCGATCGATGCTCATGGCTTCAGTATCCTCATAGGTGATCACGTCCTCACCTTCTTCAATGGCTTCAAGCACCATCTCGCTGATGACTTCCGTCAGATGGTTGCGCGGACGGCGCAAAGCGCGCCCGACTGTGCGTTGGCTGCTCGGGCGTGGCGGACGCGGCGCCACTTGCAAGAGCGGCGTCATGTCCACGCGCTCGCACAGGCGCACTTGCTGCAGCAGGTCGGCGCGCCCGACTAAATCCTGCAGGCGCGTGTAGCCCAGCCGCGCCGTGATCTCCTGAGCTTCCTGCCCAATGGCTGTGAAGAGCTGTACCAGCTGCTCGACGGCGTCCTCAAAAACCTGCGGCTCAAAGGCCTTCAAGCCGTGCGCAAGCGCTTGCTCTTTGGTCTCGATCTGCGTGGCAATGCCGACGTGACACGTATCGGTCTGACACTTGCGGCAGATAGTGCAGCCAATGGCGACCATCGCCATTGTGCCGAAACCGACGCGATTGGCGCCGAGCAAGATCATCTTGACCACGTCAGTGCCGCTCTTCATGCCGCCATCGCACCAAATCTCGACTCGGTCGCGCAGGCCTGCCTTCAGCAAAGCGGCGTGCGCTTCCACCACGCCAATCTCAGCTGGCAGGCCGACGTATTTGAGCGAATGCTGACGCGCCGCGCCTGTGCCGCCATCGTAGCCTGTGATATTGATGATATCCGCGTTCGCCTTGGCCACGCCGACTGCGATCACGCCGATGCCCGGCACGACAGGTAGCTTGACCGCCACTTTGGCGCGCGGATTGCAGGTCTTGAGTTCTTCAATGAACTGTGCCAGGTCTTCAATGGAGTAGATATCGTGATTATTGGAAGGCGAGATCAAGTCCACGCCGATATTGGCGTTGCGCGCCGCTGCCACCTTCGCGCTGACCTTCTTGCCAGGCAGATGACCACCCTCGCCTGGCTTGGCGCCCTGCCCGATCTTGATCTCCAGCAAGTAGGATGAGTTGATCAGCTCTGCATTCACGCCGAAGCGCCCGCTGGCGATCTGCTGACCGCGATGATAAGGATACTTGCCCAGCATGTCCTTGATCTCGCCGCCTTCGCCGTTCAGGCTGTACATATCCAAGCGGAAAGCCGCTTCAGCATAGGCGCGGAAAGCGACCTCGCCCTGCGAGCCGAACGACATCGAGGCAATCACGAAAGGCAGCGAGTGCCGCCCGACGCTCAGGTCGACGTCCTCAGGATTGACGCGGCTGCGCGGATCGAACTTGAAGTCAAGCGTATGGCGCAGCGCCACAGGCGTGGTGCGCTCGATCTCGCTCAGGCGCTCCATGATGCCCGTGTAGTCCACTTCGCCCTGCGCCACTTGCTGTGCCATCTTGTAAATATGCGGATAGATGCGCGTCTCTTTAGGCAGGCGTGCGCCTTTGTTGGCGATGTAACTTTGGCGAATCTGCGCCTCTTCGTAGATCATCTGCCAAGTCAAGCCGCGATCGGCGCTGCCGCAGTAGTTCACGCAGCCCATCACTTCCGCCACAGGCTCGGAGAGCCCGATGCTGCCGAAGGTCTTGCCATAGCCGCGCAGCTCGTGCACGCCCATGGTGCTAGTGATCTTCTGCAAGCCTTTTTCCAGCGCGTTCAGCAATTTCACCACGCGCTCAGCGCGCTCCTCAGGGCGCCCAGCGCGCCCGACAGCGGTCTCGAAGAGCAGGTACGGATTGACAGCATCGGCGCCGAGCGCGACTGCTAGGATCAGGTCGTGCAGGTTGCGAATGCCTGCGGCGCGCAAAAGAAGGCCGCATTTGCGCCGCAAATTTTGCCCGCGCGAGTCGTTCGCAAGGCGCAAGGCGCGATCCACGACAGCCAGTGCCAAGTGATGGTCGAGCCATAGATGCCCATCATGGAAGGCGCGCCGATCATCTAGCGCGATCAGGCGAATGCCGCCTTGTGCCGCTTGCACAGCGTCATGGGCAAGGCGCTCAAGGGCCTGCTCGACGCTCTCATCAGGCGCGATGCACATCTCTAAGGTCAGGGCGCGCTCGCCAAAAGCTGCCAGCACGTCTTCGTACATCAGCGTGCCGCCGCGCTGCGCCGCCTCAGCATAATCGCCGAAATCCAGCAGCGCATCGCCGGCGTATTGCCCGCCTGCCAAGACGGGCAAGCGCACAGGCAAAGGCGTCACATCATCGCCGTAATCGTTCTCGTGCAAGGCAGGCCGCGGCCCGATGATCGCCTCTGTGCTGAAATGCTCAGTCTCGCGCTCGCGGTCAATGGCAGGGTTCGTGACCACAGCGACGGCTTCCTTGAAATACTCGGCGATGTTGCGCACGCCATCGCTGGAAAGCGCCGCTAATGGGCCATCATAGCCGAGCGAGCCAATCGGATCGGCGCCTTTATCAGCCATCTCAACGGCGATATCGCGGTCAGAGCGGTACCAGCCTGTGGCCGCGCGCCACGCCTCAAGGTTCTCACAAGGCGGCTGCGGCGCATCCCACTCAGGCGCGCCATGTGGAATGCTCGGCGCCTTCACAGGCGCCAAGGCGCGTCCACGCCGCAACACTTCGAGGCGTAGCTCGGAGTCGCTCATCACGCGCACAGCTGAGCCACGGTGAATGCTCAGCACCACTTTTTCGCCCGGCGCCAATGGACGCGGATCGCGCACGTTCTGCTCTAAGGGCAGCACGCCCTGCTCGGATGAGAAGTAATAGTCCTTCTCGGTCTCGCCAAACCACAGCGGCCGCAAGCCAAGCGCATCCACGCTGAAGACGCACTCATCGCCATAGCGCGTGACCAACGCCGCAGGCCCTTGTGCAAACGGGCCCCAGCCCATGCGATAGCGCCGATAAAGCGTGGCCACCTCAGGCGGCAGCGCCTGTGCTTCATGCGGCACAGGCGGGAAGACAATCTCCATCGCCTCAGCTAAGGTGAAGCCGTAACGGTGGATCAGCACTTCCAGCAACCGATTCAAATCCTGCGAATCCGAGCCGCCTTGCACAAGCTGCGCGCCGAGCATGCGCGCTTCTTGCCGCAGGCGCGCAATGGTGTTGATCTCGCCATTGTGACCGAGCAACGAGAATGGCTGCACGCGCTCAAAAGCTGTCTCGGTGTTGGTGGAATAACGCGAATGACCGATGGTGATCGCCGACTCAAACTCAGGATTGCGCAGATCGGGATAATACTTGTAGAGCGTATCCACGTGCCCGCGCACCTTGTAAATCACGCTGTGCGTGCTACAGCTGACCACATGCACAGGCAGCTCGCGCTCGATCTGCAAGTGGAATTCAAACAGGCGTGCGTTGGCGTCTTGCACCGTGCGCGCAGGCGCGTAGCCTGCCAGCTGCCAAAAGACAGGCTCCTGCGCGCGCGCCAACGGCCCAAGCATCTCCGAGCGCGTCTGGCCGTGTGCGCTATAGACAATTTGCAGCACGCGCAGTTGTGCAATTTCGCCAATACGCCGCACAATCGCCTCGGTGTTCTCCTGTGGCAAAAACAGATGCGCCACGAAGAAATGCGGATCGTGGGCCAGGTCGCTCGGCTGGCCGATGCGCTGCATGATCTTCGTCCAGATGTTGCGCGGAATGTCGGTCATCACGCCGCAACCATCACCTTCGCCCTGCACTTCGCCCGTGCGGTGCCCCATGCGGGCGAGCGCTGCAAGCGTGCGCTTGACGTTGCCGTGCGTAGGGCGCCCGCCTTTGCGAATGTTGGCGATCAACGCACAGGCGTCGTGTTCCAAGAGATAGGGACGGTCGTTTTCCTCAGATGGCGGAATCAGAGCGCTTGTCATTGCCTGAACCTTTCCTCGCTGTTCAAATTTCGGACTGCTCTTTGCCTAGGCAAGGTGCGCCGAACGCAAAGCACAGCCAAAGCGCTGTGCAAACGCGGCGGTTCAAGAAAAATGAATTCTTAGGCGGCGGGAAAACTTTTGGCACAGTCTAGCACGGGCAGCGCTGCAGGCGTTTCAGCGATCTGCCCAAGATTCCAGGCTGTTGAGTCGTGCAAAGTGCTAGAGCACGCTAGGCTGTGCACCTTGCTCAGCTGTAGGCGCTCCAGACTGTCAGCCAGAGGATGATCACGCCGAAGATGGCCATCAGCGCTAAGGCGCCGAGGATCAAGGTGAGTGGCTGCAGCGGTTCAGCCGCGGGCGGGATGCCGTAATCGTAGTTTGGCGCGCCTTGGCGGCTCTCAGGCATATAGTTGGGCTGGACGGGCGTTTGCAGGTTTGGCCATTGATTGGGCGTCTGGCCTTGTGCAGGCTGCGTAGGCGCTAGGCGCGTCACAGCGGGATTGAAATAGCGCGGCGGCTCAACGGGTTTGATCGGCGGCTGCACTACGCCGCCGCTTGGCGCGCCGCTGTAGGGCGGCGGCGTGACCGAGACAGGGCTTTGTGGCGCGCTAGCCTGGTAGGGATTGATCGGCCCTGAGGTAGCTTCACGTGGCGGCACGGGCGTCTGTGGCTGTGAAGCGCGGGCGGGCGCTGCAGCTTGGCTGATGGCAGGAATGCCACGGCTGGGCGAGAGGCCTGTCGGCTTGCTGACAGGCACGGCTGTGGTCTCTTGGCGCTTCTTTTGAATTTCGATCAGCACGCGCCCGAGCTGATCGGCATTTGAATAGCGCGCGTTCGGCTCCTTCGCCATGCACTTGTGGATGATGTTATCCAGCACGGGCAGCACATTCGGATTGGATTCCAGCACGTGCGGCGCAGGTTCGTTGATGTGCGCCAAGGCCAGCTCGCGCTGATCGCTGCCTGAGAAGGGCAACTTGCCTGTCAGCATCTCGTAAAGCACTACGCCGATCATGTACACATCTGAGGCGGGCGTTGGCGTATTGCCTTGTGCCTGCTCGGGCGAAAAATACTGCGGGCTGCCCCAGACTACTTCGCGGCGCGTCATGGCTTGCGTGTGGCTGATGACCTGCGCAATGCCGAAGTCAGTCACCTTGACTGTATCGTTGCTATAGAGCAGGATGTTCTGCGGCTTGACATCGGCGTGAACCAGGCCCGCCCGATGCGCATAGCCGATGCCAGCACACACCTGAATGCCGATATGCAGCGCACGCTCGACTGAGAAAGGCGCGCTCGCACGAATGTGCTTCTTCAGGTCCTGCCCGTCCACGTATTCCATCACGATGTAAAAGAGCGCGCCTTCGTTATCGGCGTCGAAGACGGTCACGATATTAGGGTGCAACAAGTTGGCAACACGGCGCGCTTCCTCGCGAAAGCTCTCCTGAAAGGCAGGGTCGGCCGTCAGGCTGGAGCGCAGCGTTTTGAGCGCCACATCGCGCCGCAAGCGCAGATCGTGCGCTTTGTAAACAACCGCCATGCCACCAGAGCCGAGCGTCTCTAGAATCTGGAACCGACCGCTGATCAATTGCTTTTCGGACGCCATGAGCCATGCCTCCTCGCCGCCATGAAATTAGTTTAGCAGTTATAGAACGAATTTGGTAGCAGCGCTACAGCATAGCCGTGCCAACCGCCAAGGCGAGGAATGCACGTCTTTTTGAGAGCGCCGCCAGCAGAAGGACGCGCTATTTCAGCTCGATCAGCGCGCGGTCAATGCCGATCTCCAGGCAACGGGCGATCAAACGCTGCACGTTATGGTAGCGCTGATATTCCTCTGGCGACGCCTGCTGAAGGCTCAGCCATTCTATCTTTTGTGTGATGAGCGCCAAGCCTTCAGGTGTGGCAACGCTCGGAAAGCGCTCGATCAGCTCGCGTGTCTCTTGCGCGTCCGCTGCCATTGGCAGCAGGAGCAAGCCCATCTCAGTTAGCATGGCATGATCGTCGCCTTCAGCAGCCACTGAACGCGCGTGCTGCGCCGCGCCTTGCTCCAGGCCTAAACTCACGACCTTGCGCCACAGGTCGGCGCGTTGGCGCACACGACGATAGCGCGCCACATCGGCTGCGCGCGCCGCTTTGATCAATTGCTCCTCCAAGAGCGCATCTACCGTCTCATCATTCACAAAATCAGGCGCTGCTTTCAAGAAGGCCAGAGCCTGCGCAGGGGTGCTGGTCTTGAGGTAAGCGAAGACCTTGCTGAGCGTCTGAGCAGCCTTCAGGACGGATTCATAGATCGCCCGCATCTCAGCGCCCTTGCCGCGTCCACCTTCTACGCCATGCTCACGCGCGACCATCAAAATGGCGGATTTGTTGGCTAGGTTGCGCACGGCGTTGACGTCATTGGCTTCAACAGCGCGCCCGATCTCATCGTCCAGCCAAGTTAGCATGGCTTCGTCGCGCAGCAAGTTCGGTTGCTCGGCCAAGTAGCGCAAGGCGGCATCAAGGCTCTCTGTGGCGATATAAGCGCGCCAGCGCGGCGTATCATCCTGTGATGTGCGCAGGCCTGCTTCTTTGAGCAGCAGTTTGGTATAGGCTTCGATCTGTGCCTCATCCAACGGCTCGACTGGCGGCGGCGTCGCTTTGGCGCCGAACAGCCCTTTGCGCGGCGGCGGCGTTGCTGGGCGCGGCACAGCGCGCGCTTCTTCTTCTAATATCTCTAAGCCGACGACCCAGTCCCAAGCGCGTTCGCGGCTGAGCTGATGGCGCAGGAAGCGCAGCACGCCGAAGAATAGATTATTGAGCGCTTCAGCAGGCAGTTGATCGAGCCGTGCATCGCCATGAAAGATGGCGCTCAGATTCTGGGCGATGCGCGGCGCTTCCTTAATTGGCGGCACGTTCGGGAAGCGCAAGACGCTGCGAGCAGGCTTCCAGAGCGTCACGGCGCGCACTTCGCCCAGATCGCGCAGGGCAGCCAGGAATTGGCGCAAGCGGCGAATCTTGCCGCGCACGTAGTAGAGCGGCGCGAGGCGCTCTTCTCGGGCGAGGTAGGCGTCAAAGGGCGGCGCCAAGGCCTCAACTTTGGCAATGATCTCTAAGATGTGGTCAGCGCGTTCTGCCAACAGCAGCAGCTCGAGCGTCTCGGTCATCCAGCGCTGATGGCGCGGATCGGCGGTGTTGATCTCAGCAGTGGCGCGCGCCGCGCTAGAGCGTCGGCGCTTGTTGCCCAGCGCCAGATAGCTCGTCTTCGGATCGCCTGTGTTGACCAGCTTGAAATAATCGGCTTCCTCTGCAGCGCGCAAAAAATCGCGCCAATGCGCCATGCCATAGGCGCTGAGCGAGAAATTCGGAAACTTGTGCTGCAAGGCAGGCTGCAGCAGATTAAGCGTGAAGGGCGCATCAGCTGCGCGCTCGCTGATCAAAAGCGCTATGTACTCAAAAACGGTCTCTAGGCTTGGAACGTTCATAGTGCCTCGCGCCTGCTGGCAAAAATTTTGCCCTATTGTATCACCAAACAGGCGGCTATCGGCCTAGACGACCGCGCTTGTAGGGCATGTAGCTCTCCAAGATCGAGCCGCCGATGAACTCGCGCAGCAGCGAATTATCAGGCACGTATTCAGCGCTAGCTGCGCTCACCCATTCCAGGAAAGCCAGCAAGCGCTTGGCTTCAACGTAGCGCGGCGAGTCAGGATCGACGCGGCGCAACAACGGCTCGGCATAAGGCTTCAAGACGGCTAGCTCGTAGGCCAAGCCGCTGTTGAAGATCATATCGGCGTTCTCTTGATACGGGAAGATGTTGCGCTTCTCGCCGCGCCGCACGCTCTCCCAACGTTCCAGCGTTTGCTCGGCGCTATAGCCGCGCTTGGCGGCATCGCGTATCAGACGGCGCAGCAAGCGCACGTCCGTTGTGGCGACTCGATTGTGCAGGTCAAGGTTAAGCGCCGTCAGCAGAGAGACGTACACGCGCAAGACGCGCTCCGAGTCGATCTCAGGCAAGAGATCAGGATTCAGCCCGTGAATGCCTTCAGCGATGATGATCTGATCGTCGCTTAGCCGCACGATCTCGCCTTCTCTAGGCTTGCCCGTCTTGAAGTCGAAGTGCGGCAGCTGGACTTCCTGGCCTTGAATGAGCGCTTTCACATCATGATTCAGGCGCTCCAAGTCCATGGCGCCGAGCGCTTCGAAATCATACTCGCCGTTCTCATCGCGTGGCGTGCGCGAGCGCTCCACGAAGAAGTTGTCCATCTCAAGCGTATACGGCTTGATGCCATAGGCCATCAGCTGGACTGCCAAGCGTTTCGAGGTGGTCGTTTTGCCCGAGCTAGACGGGCCGGCGATCAAGATCAGGCGCGTGCCGCGTTGATGTGCCAAGACGATCTGGCGTGCGATCTCATCAAGGTAGCGCGTGTGTAGCGCCTCTGCGATCAGCACTTCCTCGCGGAAACGGCCGTTGTTGACGGCATAATTCAGCTCGCCAATATCTTCCAGGCCGATCAGCTTCTGCCAGACCTTGTGTTGATGGAAAACGGCTTCCAGTTTGTGCGAAGGCCGATATGGCAGCAGCCGATCAGGCGTTTCTGGGCGCGGGTAGCGCAACACAAAGCCTTCTTCAGCGCCGATCAGCTCGAACATCTTCAGGTAGCCTGTGGAGGGCGCCATGTAGCCGAAGAAATAATCCAAAGTGCCGCGCAGTTTGTAGACGGTCAGGTAGTCTTTGGTGCGGTTCTTGAGCAGGCGCAACATCGGTTGATCGTCGTGCTGCTCGAACCAAGCGATTGCTTCGGCGAGCGGCATCTCACGGCGGATGATCGGCTCATCAGCGGCGATGATCTGGGCCATGTGAACCTGCAGTTGCTCAAGCTCAGCTGCGCTGAAATTTTCCCGACCGACCACTTCGCAGTAAAAGCCGCCCGACGGAATCGAATGTTTGACAGCAATTTTGCAGCCAAACAGCTCAGCAGCGGCTGTGGTCAGCACTAGGACGAGCGTGCGGCGATAGATACGACTGCCATCACTGTGGCGCAAGGTGATCGGTTGCACGTGCACGTCTGCCTTGATCGGATAGGTCAGTTCGACAAGGCGGTTGCCGATCAAGCCTGCCAGGATCGGCTGATCGGGATGATCGGGCGGATAGGCGGCCTGGATGTAAGCCTGCAGCGGCGTGCCGATCGGCGCGCTAAAGGTGCGTCCATCAGGGAAGGTGACGAGAGCGTCTGTGCGCGGCGTAGTAAGGACAGGGTAGGCTTGCAGAGCGGACATAGGATAATTTTCAGCGTGCCTGTGGCGCAAATGCACAGCAAGTGTAACGGCTACAGGCACGCTTGTCTAGGCTCAGGCGCGGCGCAGCACGGCGCTCAACTGGCGCACTTGCGCGGCGATATCAGGCGCTTTCACCAACGACTCGCCGACTAGGATAGCATGGGCGCCATGTGCGGCCATCACTGCGACATCCTCAGCTGTGTAGATGCCGCTCTCTGCCACAAGCGTGAGGTGCGCAGGCACAAGCGGCGCCAAAGTTCGGAAAGTGTTCAGGTCGACCTTGAAAGTACGCAGATCGCGATTGTTGATGCCGATCAGCGCCACGTCCAGCTGCAGGACGCGCTCTAGCTCGGCTTGCGTATGCACCTCGACTAGTGCCGCCAAGCCGTGCGCGTTCGCAGCCGCGATCAGGTCGCGCAGCTTGGCATCGTCAAGGATCGCGGCGATCAGCAAGATTGCGTCGGCGCCGTAGGCACGCGCCTCGACGATTTGGCGCTCGTCAATGATGAAATCCTTGCGCAGCACAGGCAGCTCGGCCGCTCGACGCGCTGCCTGCAAGTCTTCAAGGCTGCCCATGAAGAAATCGCGGTCTGTCAGCACGGAGAGCGCTGTGGCGCCGCCTGAGGCGTATTGCTCAGCCAAAGAGGCGGGTTGGAAATCTGCGATCAGCACGCCACGACTTGGCGAAGCGCGCTTGATTTCGGCGATCAGGGCTACGCGTCCATCAGCGCGGCGCAATGCCGCTGCGAATGGACGCGGCGGCGAATCGGGCTTGGGCAAACGCGCCATGTCTAAATGAGCTAGCTCTTCGATCTTGCGCGCCACAATCCGATCCAGGATCGTCTCAGTGCGTTGGATGCCTGCTTGCATGGTCACCTCTACATAGGCGGCTGCGCAAAGCGCTGCGAGTAGGCGATCAGCGCTTCTAGCTTGCCGAGCGCAGCGCCGCTCTCCAAGCTCTCGGTCGCCAAGCGCACGCCATCAGCCAAGGTTCCGACAGCGCCGCCTGCCACAAGCGCAGCTGCTGCATTCAACAGGACGACATCGCGTTTGCCGCCGTCCATCTCGCCCGAGAGGATGCGCCGCGTGATCGCCGCGTTGGTCTGCGGATCGCCGCCGCGTAGCTCAGATGGATCGCAGGGCGCAAAGCCAAGCTCGCGCGGATCGAGCGTGTAAGTGCGCACAGCGCCATCGCGCAGCTCGCTGACCTGATTCTCGCCCGTTGTGCTGAGTTCATCCAAGCCGCCATGCCCATGCACCACAAAGGCCGCCTTAGCGCCGAGCCCGTGCAGCACGTGCGCCAAAGGCTCGGTCAGCGCTGCCTCATAGACGCCAAGCAGTTGGCGCGCCGCGCCCGCAGGATTAGTCAACGGCCCAAGCAGGTTGAAGAGCGTGCGCACGCCAAGCTCGCGGCGCGGCTGAATGGCATGCTTCATAGCTATGTGGAAATTGGGCGCGAACAGGAAGCCGATGCCGATCTCGTCAATGCAGGCGCCGACCTGCTCAGGCGTTAGATTCAAGTTCACGCCTAGCGCGCTCAGCACGTCCGCTGAGCCACTTTGGCTGCTGACCGAGCGATTGCCGTGCTTGGCAACAGGCACGCCTGCGCCCGCGACCACAAAAGCCACTGTGGTCGAGATATTGAAGGTATGCGCGCCGTCACCGCCTGTGCCGCAGGTATCCACCAAACGGCTGGCATCGCGGACGGGCGTTTTGTGCGCAGCGGCGCGCATAGCGCGCGCGCCGCCGATGATCTCATCCACTGTCTCGCCTTTCAGGCGCAGCGCCATCAGATAGCCGCCGATCTGTGCGTGAGTCGCCTCGCCGCTCATGATCGCGCTCATGGCCGCCTCAGCTTCAGCAGCGGTCAGATGCTCGCGGCGCGCCAATTTGCTGATCGCGTGTTGGATGCTCATTGCCACTGCTCCTCAGACTTGAATAGGCTTGCGTATGTTCAAGAAGTTCTGCAGCAAACGCGGCCCGAAGATGGTCAGGATGCTCTCGGGATGAAATTGCACGCCGAAGACAGGATACTCAGTGTGTTGCAAGCCCATGATCTCGCCTTGATCAGTGAAGGCGGTCACTTTCAGGCAGCTGGGCAAGCCCTGTTCCTCGACGATCAGGCTGTGATAGCGCGTCGCTTCGAACGGATTGGGCAGCTCCGAGAAAATGCCCATATTCTTGTGATAGATGAGCGACGTCTTGCCATGCATCAGGCGCGGCGCGCGCTTGACCACGCCGCCATAGGCTTGGCCAATACATTGATGTCCGAGGCAAACGCCTAGGATCGGGATGCGATGCCCAAGCTGCCGAATCGCCTCTAGCGAAATGCCGCCATCATCAGGATCGCCTGGGCCAGGCGAGATCACAATGTGCGAAGGCTCCAGGGCTGCTAGTTGCTCAACAGTCAGCGCATCGTTGCGGAAAACCTGAATCTGTGCGCCTAACATGCCGAAGGCCTGCGCTAAGTTGTAGGTGAAGCTATCGTAGTTATCGATCAGCACGATCATGCGTGATTCTCCTCTCATCAGCGCGAGTCAGATCAAGCCGCGCTCTGCATTTTCAATGGCAATGGCGACTGCCCGCGCCTTGTTGATAGTCTCCTGATATTCTTTGGCAGGCTCGCTATCGGCGACCACGCCGCCGCCCGCCTGTAAATAGACGCGCTTG
>RFIM01000262.1 GCA_003695215.1 Chloroflexota bacterium | reverse complement strand
GTATGAGCAAGGCAAGTTCGAGCAGGTTTTTCTAGGGCATCACGGCGGCCTGACGCCCGACGAGATGCACAGCGTCTTCATGGCCCTAGCGCGCTGAGCACGTGTCCTTGAACTGACACAACTGCGCTTAGCTGTCCACGGCGCCTCGCCTCAATCAGCCTTTTGGCAACCAACATCCTGTGCGCGCCTCAGCATAAGGATTGCTCATAACTGCCAGGAAGGCAGTCCGTTTTCGCCCTGGGCGCACGGCGCGCTATAATCTGCTGCATCTGCAGAGAGGTAACCTAGCAAGAGCGCATGAAAGCTATTCAAACAGTCGCTGAGCGCCTGATAGAGAACGTCAGCCGCGTGATCATCGGCAAACGCAACGAAATTCGGCTGACCGTGATCGGCTTGCTGTGCCAAGGGCACGTATTGCTGGAAGATGTGCCGGGCGTCGGCAAGACGATGCTGGCAAAGGCGCTGGCGCGCTCATTGGGCTGCACCTTCAGCCGCATTCAATTCACGCCAGATATGCTGCCTTCAGACGTGACGGGCGTCTCAGTTTTCAATCAACAAACGCGCAACTTCGAATTTCGCGCCGGCCCGATCTTCGCACAAGTTGTTTTGGCAGATGAGATCAACCGCGCCACGCCGAAAACGCAAGCGGCGCTGCTGGAAGCTATGGAAGAGCGGCAGGTGACGGTAGACGGCGTGACCTATCAAGTCGATCAGCCGTTCATGGTCATCGCCACACAGAATCCGATTGAGTACGAAGGCACGTTTCCTCTGCCTGAAGCGCAGCTCGATCGCTTCCTGCTGCGCTTGCGGCTCGGCTATCCGACGCCGCAAGAAGAGATGGCCATGCTGGACGCGCAGCAGCTGCGCCATCCGCTCACGACCATCGGGCAGGTGCTGAGCGCTGAAGAGCTGCTGAACATGCAGAAACTAGTGCGCAATGTCTCTGTTAGCGAGGAAGTGAAGCGCTATATCATCGAGATCGTGACGGCGACGCGCCATCATCCTGATATTTATCTCGGCGCTAGTCCGCGCGGCGCTTTGGCGCTATATCGAACGGCACAGGCGCGTGCGGCCATCGCCGGCCGCGATCATGTCATCCCTGATGATGTGAAGGCGCTAGCAGAGGCAACTTTGGCGCACCGCATCATCGTCGGCCCGACGGCGCGCCTGCGCGAGGTGACTTCGCGCGCCATCATACAGAACCTGCTGCTGAGCCTGCCTGTGCCAGGCGCTAGTCCGATTCGCGTGTAGGACATGAGCCGCAAGTTTGTGCCTGCTGTGCTTTGGCTGCTGATCGCGCTCAGCGCAACGGCTTTTGCCTGCGCCCAAAGCACGGCGCCGATCGTCTACGTCACGGCGACGCCGCTCCAGCTTGTGCCAAGCCTAGAAGCGACGCTGCCCAATCCATTCTTGCCAACGCCGACGCCTAGCGGACCGACTGCCACGCCCTTGCAGCCGACTCCGAATCAGCCGAACCAGATCGCGCTGAACGCAGCGCCAATCAGCTACACCGTTCAGCAAGGCGATACGCTCTCAGGCTTGGCAGCCCTGTTTGGCACTACAGTTGCCGAGATTCTGCGCCTGAATCCAGACTTGAACGAGAGTTCGCTCCTGGCAGTCGGGCAGGTCATCCGCATGCCTGGGCGTCCACTGCAGACCACGCCAAGCTTCAAGATCATCCCTGATAGCGAGCTGGTCTATTCACCTGCGCTGCGCGGCTTCGATGTAGCGGCGTATATTCGTTTTCAGCCCGGCTTCATTCGCGTCTATTCGGAGGATGTTGGCGGCGGGCGCTTCATGAGCGGCGCCGAGATTGTGCAATTCGTGGCGCAGAGCGCCAGCGTGAATCCGCGCCTGCTCTTGGCACTGCTGGAGTACCGTAGCGGCTGGATCACTAATCCTGTGCCTAGCGGCGAGGCGCTGATCTATCCGATGGGCTATCGTAGCGAGCGCGCGCGTAGCTTGCTCAGCCAGCTGGATTGGGCGGCAGCGCAGCTGAATGGCGGCTACTACGGCTGGCGCACGCGTGGCCTGAGCGCTTTGGAATTCCCTGACCGCTCGCGGCTGGCCTTTGCGCCTGAGCTGAATGGCGGCACGGTCGGCGTGCAGAATTACCTGGCTAAATCGGCGATCAACCGTGAGCAATGGCTGCGCGATGTCAGCCCGCAGGGCTTTTTCACCACGTATATGGCGCTCTTCGGCGATCCCTTCCGTTACGCTGTCGAGCCGCTTTTGCCGCCCGACCTCAGGCAGCCCGAGTTGACGTTGCCCTTTCCACAAGGCGAGGTCTGGTTTCTGACAGCCGGGCCGCATGGCGGCTGGGACGCGCGCCAGAGCGGCTGGGCCGCTGTGGACTTCGCGCCGCCGCGCCCGCCTGATACGGTTTTGTTGGCACAGGGCAATTGTTACGTCTCGCCTTACTTCACCACGAGCATGGCCGCAGGCTTGGTAGTGCGCAGCGGCGATGGCGTGGTGGTCATCGATTTGGATATGGACGGCGATGAGCGCACGGGCTGGACGCTGGTCTATCTGCACATTGCCGATGCCGATCGGGTGCCTGCAGGCACGCTAGTGCAAGTGGGCAGCCCCATCGGGCGACCGTCATGCGAAGGCTTATACTTAAACTCGCTCGGCACGCACGTCCACATTGCGCGGCGCTACAACGGCGAGTGGATCGTGGCCGATTGCCCTGCTTGCCTGCCTGAAGTGCCGAACGTGCCGTTTGTGATGAGCGGCTGGGAGCTGAAAGGCTATGTCGGGCAGGTCTATCAAGGCTACCTGCAGAAAGATGGCATGATTCGGCGCGCGCAGCAAGGGCGTGACGATCCGACCAATCAGATTCAGTGGTGAGGTTAGCATTTTAGAACAAAAAGGCGGCTTTTTGGCTGAGCCATTCTGCTTATAGAGCGCAGCATAGCGCCCGAATCGTTTGAGAAACGCGCGTTCTAATGAAGTTAAAAAAGGTAAATTATTAAGGCTAGCCTAAATCGGCATGCCATGCAGCTAAACGGCATTTCCTCAGTATTCATCGTAGTC